>JAITHY010000249.1 GCA_031279715.1 Verrucomicrobiales bacterium
CGCGGCGGCGGCGGCTTTGGTGAACACGGAGGTCACGAGCTGCACGTCCATCGTCGGCGCGGCGGTGACGGGTTCCATTTCAGGCGACATGCTCGGCGCGGAAACCAAGTGGCCCGTGCGCGGGTCCGGCGTCAAATAATCCAAATAAAACACCGCCGCGTCGCGCAACGCCGGATATGATTTTTTCAAAAATTCCTTGTCCTGCGTGAACAAGTAGTGCTCCCAAATGTGGTCGCCAAACCACGCCGACGCCATCGGCCACATCCCCGCCGTGCCGTCAATCGGATGGCTGTAACGCCAGATGTCCGTGTTGTGATGGCACACCCAGCCGCGCGCATTATAAAAATTTTTCGCCGTGAGTTGCGCGGCGTCGGCGAGGCCGTCAATCATGTCCATCAGCGGCAAATGGCACTCGGACAAATTGCCCGGCTCCGGCAGCCAGTAGTGCATTTGGATGTTGATGTTCACCGTGTATTTGCCGCCCCACGCGCCGGTCGGCCCCGCGCTCCAGATGCCTTGCAAATTCGCCGCCTGCGTGCCCGGGCGCGAGCACGCCATCATCAAGTAACGCCCGAACTTCAGCACCAGTGTCACCATCTGCGGGTCGTTCGACTCGCGGAAACGGCGTATGCGCTCGTCGGTGGGCAATTCCAGCGTGGTCGCCTTGCCGAGGTCAATGTTCTGCCGGTCGTACAACCGGTGATGGTCAGCGACATGCTCCGCCCGCAACTGCGCGTAAGTTTTTTTCTCAGCGTCAGCGATGTCCTGTTTCGTCCGCGCCACGGGGTCGGCGCTCACGTCTTTGTAATTCACAAAATTCGTGCGGATGGACGCGAGCAGCGTCACCGCGTCCGCGCCGCTGACGGTCAGCGTGTTGTCCGCCGCGCTGACGGCGCCGCCTTCGGGAATGACTTTGATGCGCCGCTGCCACTGAATCGCGCCCGGCACGCCGCGCTTCGCCGGAGCGGCGCCGTCCACCAGCAGCGTGTCATTGCCCTCGCTGGAAAATTTGCTGCCGTAATGCTGGTCGCGCCCGCGAGCGCTGAAGCTCACGCTGCCGGGCTTGTCGGCGGTGATGCGCGCCACCAGCACGCCGCTGACGGCGGAGGTGAACACCTCGCGCGTGTACTCGACGCCATCCAGCACGTAATGCGTCGTGGCAATGCCGTCCGCCATGTCCAGCGAGCGGTAGTAATCGTGGAACTGACCGTCGGCGAAGTCCAGCAGGAGGTCGCCGCCGTTGAGGTAGTCGAACATGAACGGCGGCTCGGCGCTGCCGTCCTTGCGGCGGGTCACAAACTTGCCGTCCTCGCGGATGAACACTTTGTCAAAAATAAACGGCCACAATTTTTCCTTGGAAAACTTCACCGCCTCGGAACGGCTGTTCGTCAGCGGCTGTTTGAAAATTATTTCCCGCGCCTCATCAATATATTTCTTGCCCTCGGGATTCGCCATCGGCAGCGACGGCGAGCCGTTCCACAGCGTGTCCTCGTTCATCTGGATGCGCTCCCGCGCGGGATTGCCGTAGACCACCGCGCCCAGCCGGCCATTGCCCAGCGGCACGCCCTCGTCCCAAATCTTCGCCGGCTTCGTGTACCACAGCGTGTCGAGCGGATGCGCCGCCGGGCGCTTGGTTGAGCGGATGTCCGGCACCAGCCCGTAAAACTCGCGGTCAGTGTCAGCGTTCGAGTCCACACTCCACACCACCGTCCGCTCCGCCGCTGACGCCGACGCCACCGCTTTGATTTCCAAAAACGGCACCATGATGAACCGCCCTCGTGACGCCCAATCCTTCGGCAACCGCGACGCGTCCGTCTCCACCGTCAGCGTCCCGTCCTTCACCTCGACGGTGCGGTATTGCTTGATGAAGATATTGCGGTCAGGCTTCATGCTGCCGAAGTACGCCACGCCGTTGACCAGCAGCGGCACGCCGCCGCCCTCGGACAAATTGTCATCCGCCGAACCCGCGCACACCGCCACTTCATAAAAGCCATTGGGCAGCGCGATTTGCCACTTGCTGCCGATGATAAAATGCACGCCACTGGCGAGAATGCGGTTGTCATTGGTGTTTTTGAAATGCAGCCGCCGATCGGGGCTGTCCTCCGTCCAGCCGAACGTCAGCGCCTCCTGCTGTCCGAATTTTTTCCCATTGTCAGCGATAAAACCCGGCTCCGGCACAGGATTGCCAAAGGGTCGGAAGCTGATTTTAATTGCCTCGCCCTCAGCGCCCCGCGCCCACGCGCCGACGCTGACCGTCACCAATATAAGTATCCATTTTTTCATCGTTTATTTCTCCTGCAATAATTTCTCGATTTGTTTGCCCGCCTCGCGCCCCTTCTTCTCCGCGTCCTGCGTCTCAAACTTGTAACCCGGCTCCCCCGGCCGCAAATGCCGCGTCTCCCTCAACCACGCCGCGTGCAGATTGCCCTGCCGCTGCCGCACCAATTGCAAAATTTTCTCGCCATTCGGCGCCGCGCGCGCCATCTCCTCGCCAGTCTTGAATTGCGCCACATCACCGGCGCCAAGCCCCTCCAGCACCGCGCGCGCCATCACCCAATGGCCGGCCTCATTCGGATGCACACCGTCGTTGGCAAACTTAAAATCGGGATTGTCCTTGCGCGCCGACTCCAGCGCGGCGTTCATCGCCGCGAACACATCAATCACCTGCCAGCCCCGCTGACGCTGACCGAGCAGCCACTTGGAATATTCCGCCATCACCGCGCCGTAAGCGGGATTGCGCCCCGCGTCATAAGCGGGCGTGAGGTGGATGACCCTGATCCCGCGCTTCTCACACTCCTCATGCGTGCGCGTCATGCCATCCTTGAACTTTTGAAACCGATCCGCATCCAGCGGCTGGTAGATACCGTCATTGACCCCATAGGGCAGGAACACCAAGTCAGGCTTGGTGGCGTCGAGCACACGCGCCAGCCGCTCCGCCAAGTCGGGCCGCGGGAACGCGCCGCCCGCGTGATTCGCCTCCGACAACCCGCTGAGCGTCTCGCTGGCCACGCCGAGATTAAGAAACTCAACATCAGCGGCACCCGGCACGCGCGTGGCGAAATAGTCATCAATATAAATAATATAACCGCCATTGCTGGTGATGCTGTCGCCGAGAAAGACGACGCGCCTGACGCCATCGGGCAGCGCCGCATGGGTGTCACCCTCAGCGGCGGCGGTGACAGTCAGCGCCGTGAAACACAAAATGAATAGTCTTAACTTTTTAATCATAGGCCACCAAGCATATGATTATTTTTAATCGTTACAATATCTAAACACGCAAAAAAACCAGGGCAAATCGACATACAAGACCACCAGCCGAGCACCAGCCCCGCAGGGAGCGAACCAGTGCGGGAAGTGGAAGTGTGCGGCGAGTGAACAACGTCAACCCCATCGGGATTGCCGCCTCTGGGGGAAAATGTTTTTGAAAAAAATATAAAAAATCCTTGACCGGGCATGGTTTTTGTATAGCCTAAGCATCCTATGGTGCAGAATATAATTCGCCAATTCGCCAATTCGCCAATTCGCCTTATGAGCCACCTCCGCCTAGTCCGCTCGTAAGGGGCGGAACGTTTTCCTTTTTCCAGCCCATTTCAACT
>JAITHY010000049.1 GCA_031279715.1 Verrucomicrobiales bacterium
TGGCGTGTCTGCCGTTTTTTCCCGCTGACACTCAAATCTTGGTGCCCGCGAGCTTGGCGCAATTTCAAATTGACTCGCTGAAGCTGCTCGGCGTGTGGGAACGCTGCCGCCCGACCCCGGAAAGACATTTGCTCATCAGTGATTATTATCACGCAAGCCAAACTTCCATGTGCGGCTGTTACAATCCATACGCCGTGGAATTTTTGCAAAAATCCTTTCTGCGCGGCGCTCCATCACCAGCGGCGGATAAAAAAATTTACATCTCCCGCGGCAAAGCAAAATACCGGCCGTCGCTGAACGAGCCGGCGTTGGAACAACTCCTGACCGGCAGCGGCTGGGACATCGTCCATGCCGAAGAGTTGACCTTCGCCGAGCAGACGCAACTTTTCAGCCGGGCCGCCGCCGTTTGCGCTCCGCACGGGGCTGGCTGTACCAACATCGTATTCGCGCCTGCGGGCTGCAAAGTCTTGGAATTGTTCGCTGACAATTTTCTCAACGGTTGTTACGAGGCGCTGTCAGCGTCAGCAGGTCACGACCACCGGCATCTAATTTTTCCCGCTGACCGCCACAATCGCGCCAATCTTGACCCGTTGACAGTGACCGACACGTTGCGAACCGCAGGCTGGCTCTGACCTCCGTCAGCGGCACTTTTTCATTGATTTGGCCGGCAGAATGGTTAGCTTGCCATGGTGAACTCGTGGATTGCCAACCCAATCTCCCGCCTGCTCGTCGCACTGTATCGTTTCTGGCACGGCACGCTGGGGTTGCCGGGCATGGGCTGGCTCTTGCGGCGCGCGGCACGCCGGCTGGAACCACTGCAAAATTTTCCCCTGCCGATTGACAGCATCGGCACCGTACCGGTTAATTTTACCGACGTGTCCGCTTTCGCCTGGTTGAATCACACGCTGGGTGACCCGGAACCAGAGACCGGTTTGCTAAAATTCATCCTCTCCAATTTTAACAATGACGGCGTGTTTTGGGATGTGGGCGCGAATATCGGCACGGTCGGCGGCTTGGTGCTTCGGCATTTTCCGCGCGCGCGGTATTTTTTGTTTGAACCCAATCCCGATTTGGCCAAACAATTGCGCGCCTTGTTTGCCGGCCATCCCAACGTCAGCGTCGCAGAGACCGCCCTGTCCAGACAATCCGGCACGGCGCTCTTTTCCATCCCTGATGGCAACAGCACGCTGGCGGGCATTGCCTCTGCCGCTGACGGTCAGGCGCGGCCCGTGATATTGACAGCGGGTGATGATTTTCTATCGTCCCCCTCCGCGCTGGCGCCGACTTTAATCAAGATTGACGTTGAGGGACACGAACCCGAGACACTGGCTGGTTGCGTCGGATTGATTGGAAAATACCGCCCGACCATCATTTTTGAGCACCTGTTTCTGAGCGCGGAAACAGTTCGCAATCTCATCCCGCGCGGCTACCGGCTGTTTTATTTGCATGACCAAAGTGGCGAACTTTCCCCCGCGCTTGACCCCGCCAATTCGCACAATGCGGTGCTGTTGGCAGACCAACCGTGAACTGACCGTCAGTGGCAGTTGTTTTTTTACGGTAAATTCATTTATACATTTTTTTCTTCAATAAAAACATATTTTCCTCGGCGATTTTTCTTTGCGCGCCCAGCAACTCGCCCAGGATGCCAAGGAAAAACAGGAACACCGAAACCAAGGCGCACAGTGCCAGCAAAATTAGCGAGGGCAAATAGGTCCGGGTGTGGTCAGGAACGCCAGTCCAGTAGACCAGCCAAAGAAAACGCGCGCCCAGCGCCAGCGCCACGAAAAAAAAGACGGCGGAGACGGAAATAAAAAACGCGCCGGGCCGGTACAAGACAAACATGTTCAACATTGTGCAGCCTGAGCGGCAAAGATATTGGGGAATGTTCCTGAACAATCTGGACGGACGCGTCGTCGGATTGACCCGGATGTCCACCGACGCCACCCGCATCCCGGAGTTTCCCGCCTGAATCAGCGTTTCCATGCAATAGGAAAATTTTGAGTACACAAACAACCGCATGCAAGTCTCCTTGGAAAACGCGCGGAAACCGGAGGCTGCGTCACGCACCGCGGTTTTGGACAACAGCCGCAGCAACCAACTGCCGGTCAGTTGCAAAAGTTTTTTGCACATGCCGAATTCCCCGTGATTTTTAATGGGACGGCAACCCACCACCAGGTCGGCTTTCTGGTCCAGAAGCGGACGCACCAACGCGGCGATGTCGCCGCCAAAATACTGATTGTCAGCGTCGGTGTTGACCACCACATCGGCGCCGCGGGCCAGCGCGTAATCCAAACCGGCGGCAAACGCCCGCGCCAGTCCGCGGTTGCTTCCCAAACTCAAAATGTGCCTCACCCCGTGCCGCCTCGCCACTTCCACGGTTTCATCGGTGCTCCCGTCGTCAATCACCAAACACTCAATCTCGTCAATCCCCTCAATCTTCGCGGGCAAATCACGCAGCGTGACCGGCAGCGTCCGGGCTTCGTTCAAGCATGGAATTTGTATGATTAGTTTCATGGTCAGTCGCTCCTGTTGATAAAATACTCCGTCGTCGCCGAAAAAATATCCCCCCGCTGACCGTGAGTTTCTTTCACCGTCACGCCCTGGTTCAGCGCCGCGTCCTCGCCATGCCACGAGTCGGCGCTGGCCACATGGCGTTTGGAGGAACGCGGCGCCCTGCCAACCGTGGCGCCGGGCGGCACATGGAAAATCCGGTCGCTGACGGTGACCGATGTTTCGCTCCATATAACCGTCCTTTCAAATCGCAACGCGCCGCCGCTGTTCTTGAAAATCAGCCGGTTTTTCAACAAGGCGATGATTTTTCCACCCAAACAAAAACTCAGCGCCCGCAAGGCCAGATGCTTCCACGGCGAACTCAACATCTCGCGATGCGGCGCCATCCGGCCCTGGATTACATATTTTCCCGCCTCCCCATGCCACGTCCATGCCGGCGACCACCAGTGGCTGACCCACGATTTTTTTCCAAGCGACACCATCCACCCCAAATCAACCACCGTGCGATTTCCGAACCTCAGGGAAAATATTCCACCCTTCAGCGGCGACAGAAAAAGTTTGCCGCCGCTGACGGTGACAAGCTGATAACCCGCCTCCGCAAAGTCACAGTCAGCGGCGGTGGTCGCCGCCTCGTTGTTTTCAGCGGAACCGCGGGCCGACGTCAGCAACAGCGTTCGCAAAACCGAATGTCCAAGGTAATGGCACCAATAGCGGTCATCCACAGCGGCAAAAAAGTGCCCGTGATCGTCAGCGTTGGAAAAAAGCATCCCAAAACAATCGTCCAAACCCAGCCGCGCCAGCCCGTAAGTCGCCAAATAATCCGTGTTCCGCGCATTGTGCATCCCGATGCTGCCGCCGTAAAAAACAACCAGTTTGCGAATAAATTCCGCCGCCCGCCGCGCGGACTCGATAAAACGCCCGTCCCCCGTCGCATCATATAAATCCCACAAACAATCCATCGTCACCGAAAGATAACCCAAATCCGGCCCGTCATACTCCATGAACCAGCCCTCCTTGCTTTGCAACGCCAGCGTCCGGTCGGCCAGTCTGGCAAACTCCGCCGCTGACACTGACCCCGGATAATTTTTCCCCAGCCACGCCAGCGCGGCAAGACCGGCCACTTGCTGATTGGCAGCCCGCGGTTCAAAACGGCGCAGCAACTGGCGCGTGGCGACCCGCGCCCCGTCGCGCACCATGCCGCCGGATACAGCGCCGTCAGCGACCAATTTCATCACCGCCAGCGTCGAAAAGGCCAGCGGCGGATACCCCTCCTCCCACGGATAATATTCCTCAAAAGCGCCGCGTCTTCCGGCGCGTTGGTTCCAAAAAACTGCCCCCGCCACTGACCATGACTTCAGCGCCAACTTCAACTCCGCAGAGTCGGCCAGTCGCGCCGCCAACCACAAAGCATACGCCCCCTGTTGTAAAATAATGGAGGGAAAATCACGCATTTTGTAATGCCACCAATTACGGTCAAAACAGCCGTGCGCCGGGGAATTGGGGTCGCGGCAAACTTGTGTCAACACACGCGGCAGAATTCCATCCGCCACCGTGCGCAGCGCCTGAAGTGACGGTTGCATCAACACCTAGTATTCACGGATTTTTTCCCGCGTCCAGCCCGCTTTCGGCAATCATTCTGAGGTTGGCAAGGCCTTTGCGCTTGGTGGGCTTGCTAAAAGCTTTCCACGCCAGGCGCAACCTGTTAAAAACGGGGCCTATCACCGCTTCGGGAACAAACTCCAAAAACTTTCTCGCCACGCGATTTCCGCAACACAAAAAAAGCGAGGAAACCACCGCCTCCACCAGCCAGCGCGACAACGGCAGCGGCACGGGGCGGACGCCGTAATCCGGCGCGGCAAACCCAAGACGCCGCAGAACCCGCGACCGGATGTAACCGCCGCGTTTCTTAAAATCAAGCATGTGCCCGTGCATCTCCGAAGCCCTGGACAATTCAATGTCCTCAAGCCGCAATTTGCCGGCGGCCCTCATTTCCAAAATGATTTTTTCCATCTCCACGCCGCGCGTGAGCACCACGGAATGCCCGCCACCCAGCCTCTCAAACACCGGCGACCAGGCGTCCCCAACAGCGAGATCGCAAAACTCGTTGGTGAAATCCATGGAAAACAAACTGCCGCGGGTGATGAAAAACGGGATTAAAAAATTGTAGTAAACTTTTTTGGAACGCACCACTTTCCCGGAGGCCATGACTATTTCCAAATACCCCGGCCATTCCCCGGCGCGCCATTTTAATGATTTGATCACGTCGCTGTCCCTCACCCCGCTGGCGCGCAACAAACACCGGATGGCGCCGGGTTTCAACGCCGTGCCGGTGTATGGACCGAGCAGCCATTTGATTTGCAACGCGGGCGCGTAACGGTCCCGCTGCAGTTGCCGCAATAAAATCGCCTCCTCCGGCAGCGCGGTCATGGCGTAGTTTTTTCCCGGCTCAAGGTCTGGCAACCGCTCCAAAATGGAAACCGGAACATACACCGATTGCGCCGCGGCCATGATTTCCCCGCGCGTCGTCGCAATCACCGCCGCCGCTGACGGTGACGCGGGAACATCCTGGCGCGCCACCACCGCTCCGTCTATCCGCCCCGTTTCCAACAAGTGCAGCAACACCGCGGTCATGACACCGCCGGAGGCGCCGGCGCGCCGGACCCGCTCATCGTCAGCGTGCCCGACCCGCGAGGCAATCACATTGCCCATCAATGCATTTTCAGGCGGCCGGCCATAGTGAAAATGGTAAATATCAAGATAAGGCACCTTGTTTGATAAAAAGTACGGCTTGAGAAAATCGGTTGATTTGCTACTAAACATTTATAGGTTTTTTATTATCATGCGCCGCGCCATGCAAAACAAGAAAATCTCTCGCCCAGGCGCCGGTTATTTTGACTGGCTGGCGGGATGGATTTTATTTGCCGCCACCGTGACCGTCAGCGGCTGGTCATTGTCAGCGGCGGGATGTTTGAACCGCGGCGGTTATTTGTTCGCGTTCGCGCTGGCGGCGGCATTTTTTCTTACCAAGGGCAAGCCGCTGTTGATGACGGAACAGGCCGCGGCCAGCGCTTGCCGTGTCACGCGGTTCAAACACGGCCTGCCATTGTCGTGGCTGGCGCTGACGGTCATGATTTTTATCGGCGGCGCGTTGTACAGTCCGAACAATTTCGATTATCTCACCTACCGCCTGCCGCGCGTGCTCAACTGGTTATGGGAAGAATCATGGTTTTGGATTTCCACCGCCAACCCGCGACTCAATTACAACGGCACCGGCATGGAGTGGCTGATGACTCCGCTGCTGGCGTTCACCAACAGCGACCGCCTGTTTTTTCTCATCAACTTTCTTCCTTGGCTGCTGTTGCCCGGCTTGATTTTTTCCGTCTTCACAAAGCTGGGCGTCAGTGGCCGTGCCGCCCGTTGGTGGATGTGGCTGCTGCCCTCCGGCTATTGCTTCGTCACCCAGGCGGGCGGCATGGGCAATGACGCTTACGCCGCCATCTGGCTGCTTGGCGCGTTGCACTACGCGCTGATGATGGGCCGCGCCCGCGCTGACGCTCAGCGCTGCCTGCTCCTTTCCTGCCTCGCCATCGCGCTGCTCACCGGCGTCAAACTATCCAACGCACCGCTGACACTGCCCTGGCTCGTGCTGCTGATTGCCCACTGGCGGCGGCACCGGCCCATGCCAGGCCCGCTGACCGTCACCGCCTTGTTGTCCGTGTGCGTGTTAATTTCATGCGCGCCGACCGTGTGGTTGAACATCCGCCACACCGGACATTATTCCGGAGAGCCTGACAGCAATATGGCGCTGAAAAACCCGGTCTATGGAGTGGCCGGCAACACACTGCAACTCACCATTGCCAATCTCGCGCCACCCGTCAATCCCGCCAAGATTAATGTGGCAAAAATTCTGCCCGTGAAATGGAGTGAAAAAATCAAGGCTAATTTTCCCCGCTTTGAGCCGACCGTGAACGAGCTTGCCCTTGAGGAAAACAGCGCCGCCGGCCTCGGTGTCACACTGGCGCTGACGCTGATGCTGTTTATCCGCTCAGCGTCAGCAAGGCGCATGAATTTCACCAATAAATTTTGGATGGCCGCCCTGCTGCTGGGATTGCTGGCATTAACCGCCAAACTGGGTTCCGCCACAATGTCACGTGTGCTCACCCCGTACTACCCGCTGCTGGCGGCGGCAGCGCTGCTGCTCATCCAACCTGATGGCCGGCGGCTCAAGCGGCGTCCGTGGAAAATTCTCGCCACGCTGGTCATGTCATCGTCAGCGCTGGTTTTGATTCTCTCGCCCGCACGCCCGCTGTTGCCCGCGACGCTGATGATGAAAAGCCTGCGCCGTGTCGGCGCGCCATCAGCGGTGCTTGACCGTGTCCACACCATTTGCACCACCTACGCCTCCCGCAGTGATGCCTTCGCTGACATTCACCGCCAACTGCCCGCTGACGAACACGCCCTCGCCATTATTCAACAAGGCGACGACACTATCGCCTCATTCTGGCGCCCCTTCGGCAGCCGCCGTGTCGTGGAGGCCATGATCAGCGACACCAAGGAAGAATTATTGCGACAAAACATTCACTACGTGGCGGTCAACGGCCTGATGGCTGACCCTCAGCGGCTCGCTGAACTTCAGCGCCAGTGGGATGCCGAACCGGTCTGGCAGGGAGAAATTCTCGACAAAATCCAGCGCGGCGCGGTCACGTGGTATTTG
>JAITHY010000082.1 GCA_031279715.1 Verrucomicrobiales bacterium
CGCGTGAGCGCGTGAGCGCGTGAGCGCGTGAGCGCGTGAGCGCGTGTATCACCAGTCTGTGGCTTATGTCAATCATCTTCAGCGGTTTGCCGTCTTTTCAACTTCCCCTTAACAGGCAAGCCGCTGACGGCAACGATTGCAAGGCTAGTATAATATCCCACCACTTGCAACAACTTTCTTTATTTTTTTAATCCATGTAATTACGCTTCAAAACCTCTCCGGTTTCTCGTTTAACAAAAGGAGGCAAAAAATGATTCACACGGCGTTGATTGAACTTTTTGTTGAAATAAAATCTTGTGTCGCTAGTTTCAAGTGGAAACCAATCATAGGAAAAAATTATGGCAGATGTAGCAAACCGTTACCCCGAGAATGTCGCCGGGGCGTATTATGTGGACAACCAATGCATTGATTGCGACCTGTGCCGCGAGACGGCGCCGGCGAATTTCAGCCGTCAGGATGACGGTGGTTATTCCTACGTGTACAAGCAGCCCGATTCACCCGAAGAGGAAACCTTGTGCAAGGAAGCCAAGGAAGGTTGTCCCGTCGAGGCCATCGGCAGCGACGGCGAATAACAAACTCCCGTGCAGCAGTCAACAACCAACACGGTCAACGCGCCCGACTGGTGGCGGGCGGCGCAACGCGAAGCGCAAGCACGCTTCGACACGCTGCCAATGCCCGGACGCAAAGATGAGGCCTGGCGGTTTACCCGCGTGCAAAACCTCGACATCGAGCCGTACCGGACCGCCGTCAGCGTCAGCGACGCGGAGCGCGAGCGGATCCTGGCGGCGTCAGTGGCGGCGTTCAACACAGCGGGGCGGATGGTGTTCGGCAACAACCAACTGTTATCCTTCGCCGCTGACGGTGACCTGGCGAAACAAGGCGTGATTTTTGAACCCATCGCCGACGCGCTGACCGCGCGACCGGAGTTGCTGCAAAAATATTTCATGGCGCAGCCCGTCGTGCTCGGCTCGGGAAAATTCGCCGCCCTGCATCGCGCGCGCTGTCACAACGGCGTATTATTATACGTGCCGGAAAATGTCAAAGTGACGCTGCCGCTGACGGCGTGGCATTGGCTCGGCACTGACTGTGGCGCGGTGTTTCCGCACACGCTCATCATCGCGGAGACCGGCAGCGAGGTCACGTTCAGCGATTTCCACCGCTCGCTCGGCGAGCAGGCCGGCCTCGCCGTCAGCGTCACGGATTTGTTGGTTGGCGACGGCGCGAAGGTGAATTATCTGTGCTGCCAGACGTGGAGCGAAAAAGTTTTGTCCTTCCAGTTGTGCTCAACGCTGGTCGGCAAAGACGCCGGCGCCAAGTCGCTGAACTTCAACCTCGGCGGCGCCTTCTCCCGCATGGAAAGCCACAGCCGGCTCGCCGGCGCCGGCGCGCGCAGCGAGATGCTTGGGCTTTCCGTTGGTCACGGTCAGCAGGAGTTTGACCAGCGCACCTTGCAAGACCATCTCGCGCCGGGCGCTTGGAGCGATTTGTTGTACAAAAACGCGCTCAATCACCGAGCCAAAACCATCTTTGAGGGATTGATCAAAGTCGAACCCGGTGCCAAACAAACCGACGCCTATCAAACCAATCGCAACTTGTTGTTAAGCGGCGACGCTGAGGCTGACTCCATGCCCGGCTTGGAAATCGCCAACGATGACGTGAAATGCAGCCACGGCGCCACCATCGGACAAATCGGCGCGGAGGAATTGTTCTACATGCTGCAACGCGGCATCCCGCGCCACGAGGCGAACCGCCTCATCGCCATCGGGTTCACCGAGGAAGTCTTGGAGCGCTTCGGCAATGCGGACATCAGCGCCCAACTCCACGGCCTCATCGCCGAAAAATTTCACCGCGGCAAAACCATCCGCCTTCCCGCCGCTGACGATGAGCAAACCGACACGACCGATGTGCGCCGCTTGCAAGGAACGCTATGAACGACAGCATCACACTCGCCCGCGACGTGCCGGCCACCCGCATCCCCAGCGGTGAATTGTTCACCCTGCCCGCCGGCACTGAAGTCAGCATCACCCAATCCCTGGGCGACACCTACACCATCTTCAGCGCCCTCGGCCTGGCGCGCATCGAAGGCAGAGACGCGGATGCGCTCGGCCTGACCGTCGCCACCAAGCCCGCCGCCACCGTCAGCGCCGAAACCCCCGCTGACATTGAGCGACAAATCTGGGACACCCTCAAAACCGTGTACGACCCGGAAATCCCTGTCAACATCGTTGACCTCGGCCTCGTGTACGACCTCGTTTTTGACAGTGGCAAAGCCGGGGTGAAGATGACCCTCACCGCCCCCGGCTGCGGCATGGGGCCTGTGTTGCAACAGGAAGCGCAACAAAAAATCCTCGCCCTCCCCGGCGTCGCCGCCGCCGAAGTGTTCCTTGTCTGGGACCCGCCGTGGCACCAAGGCATGATCAGCGAGGCGGGACGCATGAAGCTTGGCATGGTCTGACGCTGACAGTCAGTTCAAAAAGCAGGCCCCCATGGTTGAAAAAAATTGCATTTTGCGGCGGGCATTTTACACTTTGCCTTTCTCACTATGTACGTGGTCTTCGTCTGTACCGGAAATGTGTGCCGCAGCCCGATGGCGGAAGCGCTGTTCCGTGACCTGACCAAAACCCAGGCCGGCTTCATTTCATCGTCAGCGGGCATCGGCGCCGCTGACAACCAGCCGCCCAGCGCGCACTCCATCACGGCGATGCGGGAACTGGGCATCGATATCAGCGACTTGCGCAGCCGGATGATTTCTCCAGCAATGGTCGCTGACGCTGACTTGATTCTGGCGATGACCTTCGGCCATCACGACGTGTTGCAAATGCTGTTTCCCGAAGCCGCCGATAAAATTTTCCTGTTGCGCGAGTTCGAGGAAGCCGCTGACGGTGAGCTTGAAATCGACGACCCCATCGGCCAACCGGTGGAGGTGTACCGCGCCTGCCGCGACCAAATCCACACGGCGGTCAAGGCGCTGACATCGGCACTGTTGGACGGCGGACGGCCCGCTGACGATGAGACTTTCCGCGACGACACCAACCGTGAGCGCCGCCGCCAGACCATTGAAAAACTCAAATTAAAAATCAACATGAACACTCCCAATCCCAACCTGCAAAATGCCGACCCTGAGATTTTCCACGCCATCAGCGCGGAAAAAGAGCGGCAATTTCAAAACATCGAACTCATCGCGTCGGAGAATTTCACCAGCCGCGCGGTGATGGAGGCGCAGGGATCCTGCCTGACCAACAAATACGCGGAGGGCTATCCGGGCAAGCGTTGGTACGGCGGTTGCGAGAACGTGGACGTGGTGGAACAACTGGCCATTGACCGCGCGAAAAGATTGTTCGGGGCGGAGCACGTCAACATCCAGCCGCACTCCGGCTCGCAAGCGAACACGGCGGTGTATTTTTCCGTATTGCAGGTCGGCGACCGCATCCTGACGATGGATTTGTCACACGGCGGACATTTGACGCACGGACACAAGATGAATTTCTCCGGCAAGTTGTTTGAGGTGCGGCACTATGGGGTCAGTCCAAAAACCGAGGCGATTGATTATGACGAGTTGCAAAAGGCGGCGGCGGAATTTAAGCCGAAAATGATCACCGTCGGAGCGTCAGCGTATGCGCGGATTATTGATTTCAAGCGCATGGGCGAGATTGCGCGCTCGGTCGGCGCGTATTTGTTCGCTGACATTGCGCACATCGCGGGCCTGGTCGCCGCTGGTGTTCACCCGTCACCGGTGGAGCACGCGGACTTTGTGACGACGACGACCCACAAAACATTGCGCGGTCCGCGTGGCGGGTTGGTTATGTGCCGCGAAAAATTTGCGAAAGAAATTGACGCGACGGTGTTTCCGGGCTTCCAAGGCGGGCCGTTGATGCACGTCATCGCGGCGAAGGCGGTGTGCCTCGGCGAGGCGTTGAAGCCGGAGTTTCGTGACTATCAGCGGCAAGTTGTCCGCAACGCGAAGGCGTTGTGCGAGGGCATGAAGAAAAACGGCTACCGCATTGTCAGCGGCACGACGGAAAATCACGTCATGTTGGTTGATGTTCAGCCGCAAGGTTTGACGGGCAAGGAAGTGCAGGAGGCGTTGGACAAGGCGGGTATCACCGTCAACAAAAACGCCATTCCGTTTGACAGACAATCCCCGTTCAAGGCCGGCGGTTTCCGGCTCGGCTCACCGGCGGTAACCACGCGCGGGATGAAGGAAAACGAAATGTTTGATATCGCCAACTTCATCCACGAGGGCATTCAAAATCGCGCCGACGCGGCCTCACTGTCAGCGTTGCGGAAAAAAGTGCGCGCCTTCACCGCGAATTATCCGCTGCCCGGCTAGGCTTGCGAAAATGGCAAAGTGAGTTAAAAACGTGTTTGCCGAACCGGTTGGGCCTGCTAATGTCCTCACCTCATTTATGCAAAACATCCGCAACATCGCCATCATCGCGCACATTGACCACGGCAAAACCACGCTCGTGGACGCCATTCTCCGCCAGGCGGGGACGTTTCGCTCCAACCAAGTTGTCGCCGAGCGCGTCATGGATTCGATGGATTTGGAAAAGGAAAAGGGCATCACCATCCGCGCCAAGAACGCCAGTTTCAAATGGCACGAGTATCACGTCAACATCGTGGACACGCCCGGCCACGCGGATTTCGGTGGCGAGGTCGAGCGCATCATGAAGATGATTGACAGCGTGTTTCTCGTCGTGGACGCCTTCGACGGGCCACAGGCGCAGACCAAGTTCGTGTTGAAAAAAGCGCTGGAGGAGGGACTGCGCCCGGTCGTGTTCATCAACAAGGTGGACCGCGACAACGCCCGCCCGCACAAGGTGCTGGACATGGTGTTCGACTTGTTCCTTGAACTCAACGCCACTGACGAGCAGCTTGATTTCCCCGTGCTCTACGGCTCCGCGAAGGAGGGCTTCGCGGTGCGCGAGTGGCACGGCGGCATCACCGATGACATGCGCGCCGCCGGCATGACCGCTGTTTATGAGACCATCGTCAAACACGTCCCGCCACCGTCAGCGGAACCGGACGCGCCCTTCCGCATGTCCGTCGCCAACCTCGACTACAGCGATTACGTGGGCCGCATCGCCTACGGCAAAATCTACGGCGGCAAGGTCGCTGTCGGTGACGCGGTGGTGTGTTTGAAAAGCGACGGCGGACGGGAGCGCGGCAAGGTCACGAAAATTTTTTCCTACAACGGGCTGCAACAAATCGAGCTGGACGAGGCGGCGGCGGGCACCATCATTGGCCTCGCCGGTTTGGAAAATGTGTTCATTGGCGAGACTGTCGCTGAGCGCGAGGATTGCGAGCCGCTGCCGTTCGTCGCCATTGACCCGCCGACCATTCAAATGCAGTTCGTCGTCAACGACTCGCCGCTGGCGGGCAAGGAGGGAAAATTCCTGACGGCGCGGCACATCTTGGAACGCCTCGTGCGCGAGACCCGCACCAACGTGAGCCTCAGCGTCGCCGAGACCGACACCGCCGGCTGCTTCCTCGTCAGCGCGCGCGGCGAAATGCAAGTCGCCATCCTCGTCGAACAAATGCGGCGCGAAGGTTTTGAGTTGATGGTCTCGCGCCCCGAAGTGATTTTCCACAAGGACGCTGACGGTCAACTGCTGGAGCCGTACGAAACGATGTACGTGGACTTGCCCGGCGAAAATCTTGGCGATGTCCTGCAAAACCTCGCCGAGCGCAAGGGCGAGACGGTCAACATGGAGCACCAGTCAAAGACCGTGCTGCTGGAGGTCGTCATCCCCACGCGCGGCTTGATCGGCTTCGAGACCGACCTGCTGAACTTGACAAAAGGCATGGGCATCATGAGCCATCTGTTCAAGGAATACGGCCCGCACAAAGGCGACATCCGCAGCCGCGCCAACGGCGTCGCCATCGCGATGGAAGCCGGTGAGACCACCTCCTACGCGCTGGCGCAGTTGCAAGAGCGCGTGCGCCTGTTCACCGGCCCCGCCGAGCAAGTGTACGAAGGCATGGTCTTCGGCGAAAACTCGCGCCCCGACGACATGCTCGCCAACCCGTGCAAAGTCAAACACCTGACCAATATGCGCTCCCAAGGCGACGGCAAAGGCATCCAGTTGACCCCGCCGCTGAAAATGAGCCTCGAACGCTGCCTCGAATACATCAACGCCGACGAGTACTTGGAAATCACCCCGTTGACGCTGAGGATGAGAAAGAAGTTGCTCGGCACCACCGCCCGCCGCCGCGCCGGCGCGAAAGTGTGAAATGGGCGGAACACCGCCGCTGAGCCTTCACCCTCAGCGGCAATGACCTGAAAAGTCAAACTTTCATAACCGCAGAGGTATTTCATCCCCTGCGGGATTGTGTTTTTGGTGTCTCGCGCCCAAGCGCCACTTTCTCAATCGCCAATGAACCTGCGTTAACACAAATAAAAAAAGGCGGCCACTGAGGGTGACCGCCTTTTTTCCTGTTTGTTGTGTTTAGAACTGGT
>JAITHY010000128.1 GCA_031279715.1 Verrucomicrobiales bacterium
TCCACGCCGCGACGATGGTCGCCGCCGGTGTCTACATGCTGTGCCGCGTGTTTTTCATCCTTGAACTCAGCCCGCAGACGCTGCAAGTCATCGCCACCGTCGGCGCCATCACCGCGTTATTCGCCGCGCTTATCGCCACGCAACAAAACGACATCAAACGCATCCTCGCCTACTCGACGCTCTCGCAACTGGGCTACATGGTGCTGGCTGTCGGCCTTGGCGCAACGTCAGCGGCGATGTTTCACCTGAGCACGCACGCCTTTTTCAAGGCGCTGCTGTTCCTCGGCGCGGGTTCGGTGATTCACGCGTTGCACCATGAGCAGGATATTTGGAACATGGGCGGCTTGTGGAAAAAAATGCCGGTCACCGCGGCGACGTTTTTCATCGGCACGCTGGCGCTGACCGGCTGTCCGTTGCTGGCCGGTTTTTTCAGCAAGGACGCGATTTTGCTCGCCGCGTATGAAAACAACCTGTGGATTTTCGGCGTCGCTCTCCTCACCGCCGCGCTGACGGCGTATTACATGTTCCGTCTGTTTGCCGTCGCGTTTCTCGGTCGGTCGCGCGCGGATGCCAGCGCCCACGCGCACGAATCCCCGCTGGTGATGACGCTGCCGCTGACCGTGCTCGCCGCGCTGTCCGTCTTCGGCGGCCGCATGGGGCAGCAGGCCTATCTTGGTTCTCACCACACTGGCGCCGCGCACACCATCGTCGCGGCGCTGTCAGTGGCGGTGTTTGTCATCGGCGGCATTGGCGCCCTGTGGCTTTACCTGCGCGCAAAATCCGAGCGCGTATACGTGGAGGTCTTCGCCCGCAAATTTCACAGTGATGAGTTGTACCAGGCGCTGTTCGTGAACGGACAGCAGTTGTTTGCGCGTGTTCTTGATTGGATTGATCGCTGGATTGTCGGCGGTTTAATCGTGCGCGGCCTCGCCGTTGCCGCCACCGTCAGCGGCGAGATCTTGCGTCTTGTCCAGGGCGGCAATCTCCAGGCCTACGCCACCGTCTTCATCCTTGGCGTCATCTTCTTGTGTTGCTGGGCGATGGGGTGGCTGGGGCGCTTGTTATAAGTGGCGGGCGGGCGTTATTCCACCGTCACGGATTTTGCGAGGTTTCGCGGCTTGTCAATGTCCCGGCCCAGAGCCACCGCTGTGTGGTAAGCCAGCAGTTGCAGGGGGATGACGTTCAAAATCGGTTGCAGCAACTCCAGGGTGGACGGAATTTTGATGAGAGCATCAGCGCCGGCGCAGTCGCTGGTGGTCAGGCAGATTACGGGGCCGCGGCGCGCCTTGATTTCCTGTATGCTGCTCATGTTTTTTTCGTACAGGCTGTCGTGCGGGGCGATGACTACGGACGGTGTGTTTGGGTCAATAAGGGCGATGACGCCGTGTTTTAATTCGGACGACGGGTAGCCTTCGGCGTGGAGGTAGGTGATTTCCTTCATCTTCAGCGCGCCTTCAAGGGCGATGGGGTAGTTGCCCTGGCGTCCGAAGAACAGCATGCTGCGGCCATGCGCGTATTTTTCCGCGATTCTTTTGATGTGGTCGCTTTGTTGCAGGATGACTTCTACCTGGGCGGGCAGTTTTTCCAGCGCGTCGATGATTTCGTGACCGGCGGCGGCCGACAGATAACGCATCCGGCCCAGTTTCAACGACAACAGCGCGAAGATGGTGGCCTGGGAGATGAAGGATTTGGTGGCGGCGACGCCGATTTCGGGGCCGGCGTGCATGTAGACGCCGCCGTCGCTCTCGCGGGCAATGGTGCTGCCGACGTTGTTGCAAATGCCGAGGACGCGATGGCCTTTGCGCTGGGCCTCACGCAAGGCGCCGAGCGTGTCCGCCGTCTCGCCCGACTGGCTGACGACGAGGAACAGCGTGTCATTGTCCAGCGGGGTGTTGCGGTAGCGGAACTCGCTGGAGAAATCCGTCTCAACCGGCAGGTGCGCGGTGGTTTCAATCATTTGCTCGCCCACCATGCCGGAGTAAAGCGCGGTGCCGCAGCCCAGGACGATGATGCGGCGGATGTCGCGCAACTGCTCGTTGGTGAGGTTCAGCCCGCCAAGGTGCGCGGTGCCCGTGTCTTTGTCAATGCGCCCGCGCATGGCGTTGCGGATGGCCGCGGGCTGCTCGAAGATTTCCTTGAGCATGTAATGCGGGTAGGCGCCGCGCTCCGTGGCCTCGGGCTTGATGTCCAACTCCCTGATTTCGTAAGAAGCCTCGCGCTCGCCGATGGTTTGCAAGTCGAACTGGCTGGGCTGCAACGTCACCACATCGAAGTCTTTGAGGTAAACAACCTTCTGCGTGTAGGGGGACAAGGCCGCCGCGTCGCTGCTCAAAAATTGCTCGTCCACGCCGATGCCCAGCACCAGCGGGCTGCCGCGCCGCGCGCCGACGATGACGTCAGGCAGGTCTTGGTGAATGACAGCGATGCCATAGGTGCCGTTGACTTCCCCCAGGGCGGCTTTGACGGCGGTCACCAATCGGGAACTGCCGCTCAGCGTGCCGAGTGTCGCGTAATGCTCGCCAACCAAGTGAGCCAGCACCTCCGTGTCCGTGGCAGAGTGAAAAGTATGACCGTTGGCGCTGAGAGCGGCCTTGATTTCCTGATAATTTTCCACCACGCCATTGTGGACGAGGGCGATTTTCCCGGACTGGTCCAAGTGGGGATGAGCGTTGATATCGTTCGGCTCACCGTGGGTAGCCCAGCGAGTGTGGCTAATGCCGGAGGTTGAACGCACCGGTTGCCGTGCCACGGCTTTGGTAAGTTCCGCGATGCGTCCGGCTTTTTTCTGAACAGACAACGCGCCGGGGATGTGCACGGCGAGTCCCGCCGAATCGTAACCGCGATATTCCAACCGGCTCAAACCATCCAACAAGATGGGTTGCGCATCCCGGCCACCGACATAAGCAATAATTCCGCACATGGGGAAAGATGTTATGCGTCATAAGGGAAATGACCATCAAAAAAACCTGCTCGCAACCCAAACAAAAGCGTGAACCTGCTCTGCCATTGCGTCAACTCGCGCAATGAGAAGGAAAATCTGCCAGTCGTTGGGCGAATTGCCAAAGTTGCCGTGGATTCCGCTACGCTCCGTCCACAGACTTAATCCCCGCGCCCGCAAGCAACCCGCCAAGAAGCGAGCCGAGAGTCAGCCCGACGGACAACGGACGCGAACTGACCGCCAGCGGCAACCCCGTCAGGGGTGGAATGCCTGTAGCCGCCGGTGTCCATGCAAACAACACGCCCGAACCCCGCAGGGGTGGAATAAACGGTCAGCGTCAGCGCGATATCTTTATTTCACCCCTGACGGGGTTCGTTGTGCCTTCTATTGCCTTGTTCCGCCGGTTGACACCGGCGGCTACAGGCATTCCATCCCATCGGGATTGGCGCCTCTGGGGGGAAATAATTTGCAATAAATATAAAAAACCCTTGACGGGGCATGGTTTTTGTATAGCCTGGGCGGCCTATGGTGCAGAGTAGAATCGCAGAATCGCAGAATCGCAGAATCGCATTATGAGCCATCTTTGCCTAGTCCGCTCGTAAGGGGCGGAACTCCTTCCTCTTCCCAGCCCATTTCAACGACCCTTTTTACTCTTGCCGGGAGAGTTTTTGGCTTAATTAACACAACGGCAGGGACTTGCGCTGCCATTGTG
>JAITHY010000181.1 GCA_031279715.1 Verrucomicrobiales bacterium
GCGGCTTGTTTGAGCGCGTCGTCAGCGTTCACACGCAAGTAGCCGTGAACCCGGTCATCCACAGCGGAGATGCGCGCCAGCAAATCGCTGACAATGTCCTTCGGCGTGATTTCCTTTGCCGCGAGCTTGTCGCGCAAAGCTTTGATGGTGAGAGTGTGCAGGTTCATTCGACGATTTTCGGCATGATGAATAAATGATTCGCTTGCTTCGGCGCGTTGCGGAGGGCCTCCGCCGCTGACAATGAGGCCCGGAGCACATCCTCGCGCAACACATTGGTCGGCAAATTCGGGTCAATTGGTGTGTCCGGGACGCTGGACACATCCACCTGCCGCAACTCCTGCGCGTACTCCAGCACCTTGCCCAATTGTGACTGGAACAATGTTTCCTCCTCCTTGCCCAACTCAATGCGCGCCAGTGACGCCACATAAGCCACATCCAACGTTTGCGAATTCACGGGAAAAATTTACACGGCATGGACAAGGAAGCAACGAAATAAAAATTCATTCGCCAAGTCGCTGTGCGTCGCTAACGTTGACCGCATGATTATTCTTCCTGCGATTGATTTGATGGACGGCCATGTGGTGCGCTTGGAGCAGGGCAAGGCGGAGCGCAAAACCGTTTATAGCGACGATCCGGTGGCGTTTGCCCGGCGCTGGGCCGATGACGGCGCGGAGTGGCTGCACGTGGTGGATTTGGACGCGGCGTTTCACGGGGAACAAAAAAACCTGGCGGTGGTGCGGGAGATTTGCGCCAGTGTCAGCGTGCCATGCGAGCTGGGCGGCGGTCTCCGCACGATGACGTCACTGTCAGCGACTTTTGCCGCGGGCGTGCGACGCGCCATCATCGGCAGCAAAGCGTGCGAGTCGCTGACGTTCATCAAGGATGCCGTGCGCGAGTTCGGCGGGGAGCGCATCGCCGTCGGCATCGACGCCAAGGACGGCAAGGTGGCGACGCAGGGCTGGGTGAAAATTTCCGAGTGGAACGCGCTGGACCTCGCCAAAGCCGTCGCCGACCTTGGCGTGGGCAACATCATTTACACCGACATCAGCACCGACGGCATGTTCACCGGTCCGAACCTGCCCGCACAACGCGCCATGCGCGCCGCCACCGGCGTGAAATTGACGGCGTCCGGCGGAGTCTCATCGTCAGCGGATATTCAGGCGCTGAACGCCATCGACGGATTGTACGGCGTCATTGTCGGCAAGGCGTTGTATGATAAAAAAGTGGAGCTTAAAGAATGTCTTTCAATTACACGCTGAAGGTCACCCCGCATGAAGCGCCGCGGATTGATTACCAAACGCTGCTCAACGAGGAGCAATACGCCGCCGTCAGCGCCCGGCCCGGCCCGCTGCTGATCATCGCCGGCGCGGGCAGCGGGAAAACGCGGACGCTGACGTACCGCGTGGCGTTTCTCGTCGAGCACGGTGTTGCGCCGGAAAATATTTTGCTGCTGACGTTCACCAACAAAGCGGCGAAGGAAATGTTGCGCCGCGTGGAGGAAGTGTTGCCGCATGACATTTCACGCTTGTGGGGAGGCACGTTCCATCATGTCGGACACCGGATTATCCGGCGGCACGCGGACTTGTTGGGGCTTGACCATAATTTCAACATTCTCGACCGCGACGACGTGAAGGAGTTGATCAGCGCGTGCCTTGCGGAATCCACCGTTGACCCCAAGGACAAAAAATTTCCCAAGGCCGAGATTTTGCAAGACATCTACAGCCTCGCCGCCAATACCGAGCTGAGTGTCAGCGAAGTGCTTGAATCGCACTACCCGTACTTCACCGAGTATGCCATTCAAATCAACGCCATTGCCAGCGCCTATGCCGCGCGCAAACGGCTCACCGGTGGCGTGGACTACGACGACTTGCTCGCGCTGACGGTGAAACTCCTCAAGGATACTCCCGAACTCCTGGCCTCCTATCAGCGTAAGTTTCAACACATTCTCGTTGACGAATATCAGGATACCAACAAAATCCAGGCGGACTTGATTGATCTGCTCGCCGCTGAACATCATCAAGTGATGGTGGTTGGCGACGATGCGCAAAGCATCTACTCCTGGCGCGGCGCGAACTTTGAAAACATCATGACGTTCCCTGACCGTCACCCCGGCACACGCGTCATCCGTATTGAAACCAATTACCGCAGCACGCCTGAAATCCTTAACCTCGCCAACATCACCATCAGTCAAAATACCAGACAATTTCCCAAGGAACTCCGCGCCGTCAAACACAGCGGTGTCAAGCCCGCCTTGATCTCCCTCGACGACTCGCACCAGCAGGCGCAATTCGTCGCCCAGCGCGCGCTGGAGTTGAAAGAGGAGGGGATGGAGCTGAGCGACATCGCCGTGCTTTACCGCTCGCATTTTCACTCGATGGAATTGCAAATGGAACTCACCAAGCGCAACATTCCGTTTCAAATCACGTCGGGTCTGCGCTTCTTCGAGCAGGCGCACATCAAAGACCTGTCCGCCTACCTGCGTTTTGCGCTGAACGCCAGCGATGAAGTTTCCTTCAAACGCATCGCAACCATGCTCCCCGGCGTCGGCGCCAAAACCGCGCGGAAAGCCTGGGAGTCCATCCTCAGCGGCACTTCGTGGAACAACGTGAAAATCCCCGCCAAAGCTGAGCCGTTATGGCGGCAGTGGGGCGAGACTCATCGTCAGCTTCTCGAAAAACTCAACACCGACACCCCTGGTCATCAACTTCAACTGATACTCGACGCTGTGTATGAGGATTTCCTCAAGTCCCGTTTCACCAACTACAACAACCGCATGGAAGACCTGCATCAACTCATCCAATTCGCCGACGGCTTCAAGGAGCCGACCGAGTTCCTCGCGCAGCTTTCACTGATGACCAACATGGAAACCGAGCAAAGCATGAGGGACCAATACGCTGAGCATGAGGCGCTGAAACTCAGTTCCATCCACCAGGCGAAAGGCCTGGAATGGAAGGCTGTCTTTGTCATCATGTTGTGCGACGGTTTGTTTCCCAGCGGACGCGCCACTGAAAACGCTGACGGCGAGGAAGAGGAGCGGCGGTTGTTCTACGTCGCCGTCACCCGCGCCCAGCAGGAACTTTATCTGCTCCACCCCCAAATCCGCAGCAACGCCAACTACGGCGAAACATGGCAAAAGCCCTCCCGCTTCCTCAGCGACTTTCCCCGCGACTTGTGCAACGTCTGGACCATCAAAACCGAAAAAAAGTGGGGTGAGTATTAAAATAAAATGCCCTCAAGCGAGCTGATTTCCGTAAAAAAGGCGGCCCCTTGCGAGGCCGCCTTTTTTGCTTTCACCGCCGAGGGTGACCTTATTCCAACGCCGCTTGCGCCGCCGCGAGGCGGGCAATCGGGACGCGAAACGGACTGCAACTGACGTATGTCAAACCAATCTTGTGGCAGAATTTGACGCTGTCGGGATCGCCGCCGTGCTCGCCGCAGATGCCCAGCTTGATGTCCTTGCGGGTCCGGTGGGCGTTCTCAATGGCAATTTGCATCAATTTGCCAACGCCAGTTTGGTCAACGCTGGCGAAGGGATTCTTTTTGATGATTTCATTTTCCTGATACGACGGGATGAACGAGCCGGAGTCGTCGCGGCTCATGCCAAGGCAGGTTTGCGTCAGATCGTTCGTGCCGAAGCTGAAGAATTGCGCGGTTTGCGCGATTTCATCGGCGGTCAGCGCGCCGCGCGGCACTTCAATCATCGTACCGACGAGGTAGCTGAGCCTGACCTTTTTCTCCACCTGAACTTCAGCGGCGACGCGGTGGATGATTTCCACTTGCAGGTCGAGTTCTTTTTTGAAGCCGACCAGCGGAACCATGACTTCGGGTTTGACCTTGATGCCTTGTTTCTGAACATCAGCGGCGGCCTCGAAGATGGCGCGGGCTTGCATTTCGGCGATTTCAGGATAGACGACGCCGAGGCGGCAGCCGCGGAAGCCGAGCATCGGGTTGAACTCGTGAAGCTCAGCGACGCGCTTGGCAATGACGTCGGCGCTGATGCCGAGTTTTTGCGCGAGCGCGTTCTGCTGCGAATGGTCGTGCGGGAGGAACTCGTGCAACGGCGGGTCAAGCAGGCGAATCGTCGCGGGATATCCCTTGAGCGCCTTGAAGATACCGGTGAAGTCATCGCGTTGGAATGGCAGCAACTTCGCCAGTGCCTTGAGCCGGTCATCCTTCTTGTCCGCGAGAATCATCTGGCGGACGTAGTCGATGCGGTCGCCCTCGAAGAACATGTGCTCGGTGCGGCACAGACCGACGCCGGACGCTCCGAATGCGATGGCGTTGGACACTTGGTCGGGCGAGTCGGCGTTGGTGCGCACGTCAAGCTTGGTGACTTTCGAGCACCAGGTCATCAACTGCTTGAAGTTTTTGAATTTTTCGGTCTCCTGCGAAGCCTTGTCGTTGTGCAGCAAGCCGGTGATGATTTCCGACGGAGCGGTTTTGATTTGTCCGCCATAGACGCTGCCGGTGGTGCCGTCGATGCTGAGGTGGTCGCCCTCCTTGAAGGTTTCGCCGCTGACGGTGATGGTTTTGGCGTCATAGTCAACTTGCACGCCGGAGGCGCCGCAGACGCAAACTTTGCCCATTTGGCGGGCCACCAGTGCCGCGTGCGAGCTGACGCCGCCGCGGGCGGTGAGGATGCCTTCCGCCGCGATCATGCCGCGCAAATCTTCGGGCGAGGTTTCCAAACGGACGAGCAGCACTTTTTCGCCGTTGTTGGCGGCGGCGACGGCGCGCTCGGCGTTGAGGTAAATCCGGCCGCTGGCAGCGCCGGGACCGGCGGGCAGACCGACAGCGAGGGTTTTGGCCTTTTTCACCTCGGCGAGGTCGAACACCGGCGCGAGCAACTGGTCAAGTTGGTCGGACGGATTGCGCTTGATGGCGGTTTTCCAGTCGATGAGTTTTTCCTTGACCATGTCCATTGAGAACTTCAGCGCGGCCATCGCGGTGCGTTTGCCGTTGCGCGTTTGCAGCATATATAACACGCCTTCCTGGATGGTGAACTCGAAATCCTGCACGTCCTTGAAGTGTTTCTCCAGCGTCTTGCGGACTTTCTCAAGCTCAGCGTACGGCTTGGGCAGCTGGTTCTTCAACAGCGCGACCGGCTCGGGAGTGCGGACGCCGGCGACCACATCCTCGCCTTGCGCGTTGATAAGGAATTCGCCGTAAAACTCCTTGTTGCCGTTCGCGGGGTTGCGGGTAAAGGCCACGCCGCTGCCGCTGTTTTCGCCGGTGTTGCCGAAGACCATCGCCTGAACATTGACCGCGGTGCCCCACTCGGTCGGGATGTTATATTTGCGGCGATAGACGATGGCGCGGTCATTCATCCACGAGCCGAACACCGCGCCGACGGCGCCTTGCAACTGCTCCCACGGGCAGGAAGGAAATTCTTTGCCGACGCGCTCCTTGACCAGCGCCTTGAAACGCCCCACCAACTTTTGCTGGTCGGCGGCGGTCAGTTCACTGTCAGCGATGTCGCGGTCGTACACCTCGTGTTTGTAATTGTGAATGACAGTCTCGAACGGCTCATGGTCCTCGCCTTCGCGTTTTTGCACGCCGAGCACGACGTCGCCGTACATTTGAATGAAGCGGCGGTAGCAGTCCCAGGCAAAGCGGGCGTTGTCAGTGGCCTCGGCGAGCGCGAGCACGGTTTCGTCGTTCAGGCCGAGGTTTAAAATGGTGTCCATCATGCCCGGCATGGAATCGCGCGCGCCTGAGCGGACGGCGACGAGCAGCGGCATTCCGCTGACACTGCCGAACTTGGTGCCCATGATGCGCTCCATGTTGGCGACACCTGCCTCGACCTGGGCTTGCAAAACTTTCGGATAAGTGCGCTTGTTCGCGTAGTAGTACGTGCAAACTTCGGTCGTGATGGTGAAGCCGGGAGGCACGGGCAGTCCGATGCGGGTCATTTCCGCGAGGTTCGCGCCTTTGCCACCGAGCAGGGCTTTCATGGAGCCGTCGCCGTCGGCTTTTTTCGCGCCCCAAGTGTAAACGTACTTGTCGGCCTTGGATTTTTTCGTTGAGGGTTTAACGGCTTTCGAGATGGATTTGGCGACCTTCTTCGCAGCCTTTACGGACTTGTTTGATTTTTTTGCCATAAATTAGGGGCAAGTATTTAAGGGACTTTTGCAGGGTTGTGCAAGCGGGAAATTTATTTTGCCGTCAAATTAACGGTTTTTAAACCACCCTGCCGTCCATGACCGTCAGCGTCTGCAAAATCTCCGCGCGGAGATTTTCCGGCGTCGGCGGCATCTTGCCGGTGGAATAATGTTCAATCACCGCCTCCCGCCGCGCCATTCATTGCTCCGGCGTGGTGACGCGCCCGCCGTGACCGTCAGCGAGCGGGTCGGGCAAAGCGGCGCTGCCCGTCAGCGCATGGAACACCGCTCTCCAGAGCGGCTTTGCAATTTCCGCGCAGCGGCAGTTTGGGTGCTTCGCACATTGCATAGCCATTCTGGAGAGTGGCGCGCCATGCTGACCGTCACGATTTTTTGCGGCGGATTTTGCTGACGGTGAAGGTGGCGCAATTTGCTTTTTGCGCGGTGGCGGAGTTGGTTTTTCCAACGCGGAGAAATTTGATGATTTGTTTGCGCTGGTTGGGCGTCAGCGAACGGCTTTGGCTGGCAGTCCGTGGCGGCGGCGCACTTCGGCGATGACCGGGGCGCTGACGTTCAGCCAGCGGATGATTTTTTTGACGGTCAGCCCCTCTTTGATGGCGGTGATGACTTGTTGCTCGGTGGCGTGGGGCGAGTAGGGGATGATGAGGCCGAGTTCGCGTTTGAGTTGCTGTACCACAGAGGCGGAAATGTTGTGCCGTTCGCTGATGTCGCGTGTCCGCTGACCGTCACGCAACGCGGCGACGACTTGGTCGCGCTCGGCGGGGGTAAGGTGGTGGCGCAAGGCGTAGACGCCATGCTGGCGGCGGAGTTTTTTCAAGGTTTCGCTGGAAGTGTTGAATTTGCGCGTGATGGCGGTGGCGGTTTGTTTGTTGCGGATGGCGTCGAGAATGGCGGCGGCACGCTCGGCGGTGAGTTTTGCCGGCGGGCGTTTGCGGCGCGGGGCGGGCAGGTTGAGCGTGCGGCGCAGGTCATGGATGGTTTGGACGGAGCGGCCGAATTGCTGGGCGACAGCGGCGGTGGTTTTGCCGTTGCGTAGGGCGGCGGCGATGCGTTCTTTGGTTTTGTCGGTGAGGCGCGGCGTGGGTTTGGTGAGCTTCAGCGTGCGGCGCAGGTCGAGGATGGCTTTGGCGGTGCTGCCGAGTTGTTGCGCGATGTCGGCGGCGGTGACGCCCTCGTTGAACAGGGCGGCGGCGCGTTTTTTTTCCTCGTGGGTGAAACGGCGGGCGGGCTTGCTGAGGCCGAGTTGGCGCTTGAGTTTGAAGGCGGAGGTGCGTTTGAGTTGGAATTGGCGGATGATGTCGTTGATGTGTTGTCCGGCGCGGAGAGCGTCAGCGGCTTGGTCGAGGACGGTGGACGGGATGGGTTTCATGGGGAAGAGTTTCGTGCAAAGACACCAAGTCGCCAAGAATTTTAATAAAAAACTTTGCGGCTTGGCGGCTTTGCGCGAGACTTTTTTCGATGAGACAAATTTTACTGGCGACGGGGAATGTG
>JAITHY010000218.1 GCA_031279715.1 Verrucomicrobiales bacterium
GATCTCCACATACGTCGAACCGTTCGGCAACTGGCTCACATTCGGCTGAAACCCTATCCCCGCCGCAGGGTCTCTCACCACGCTCTGCCCCAGCACCGTATTCACTAACAACACGCTCACCGTCAGCGGCAATAATGTTATCTTCTTCATACAAACCTCCATTTTTACCGTCTTTCATTAACAAAAACTCACCACGCTTTCAACGTCATTGTGAAATACGTCACCGGCTCGTCATGCGGCAGCCACACGCTGTGCGTCAGCGGCGCGCCGAACAAAATCTCCGCCGTGAACCGGTCCCATATAAATCGCCCGCCGATGCCGGCGCCAACCAGTGTCACGCCGGACGACTGCGTCTTCGCAATCGCGTAGCCGCCGTCCAAAAAGGTGTACGGCTGCACTTTCGTCAAAAACCAGTCGAGCCAGTCAATCTTCGTCAGCGGCGGAATGTTGACGCACAGTTCGTTGCGCGTGTAAAAACCGTCGTCACCGACAGCGTTCGAGTTGATGTAGCCGCGCACGGTGTTGAAATCACCGAGGAACATTTGCTCCGAACCGTACAAGCCCTGCACGGCGTATTGTCCGCGCAAACTGGAGCGCAACGACAGCCAGCCCGTCAGCCCTTGATAGGCGCTGACGCTCGCCTCCAGCTTCGTGAACACCGCGTGCGGCGAGTCCCATTGCAGCCCGCTCTCGTTGTCATGCGCCCCAAAAATCGGCGCCCCTTGGCTGATGGTGAAGTCTGCCGCGTAGAAGCCGCGGTCAGCGCGGTACGTGTGCCGCGCGCCAAGACGCAGCACCGTCAGCGGCTGCGGCGCGAGGATGACATCGTTCAAAATGCGTCCCGAATTTTTCACCTCCAGCGAGCCGAACACCGTGGTCTTTTGCCGCGCGTCGCGGTACACAAGCTGTTCCAAGCTGGTGGCAAAACTGTACGTGTCGCCGAAAATTTCCATCCCCGGCTCCAAGCCAATCAAGTAATCCGAGTAGGTGAAACTCTGCGTCAGCGTCCACCATTCGTACGGCACGCTGGCGGTCACCGCCACCGCGTTGCTGTCGCGCGCGCCCTGATAATACGCGCTCCACGTGTCGTTCAAGTTCAGCACATTGTCCACTTCACCCGACAATTTCACGCGGTTGCGCCCCGTGCTGCTCTGCCCCAGATTGTCATAGCCGGCGTAAAAACGGTACTCGCCCTTTGGCTCGTTTTTAATCAGCACTTTCGTTTCGCCCTGCTTCTCGCCCGGATGCAGTTGCATCTTCGCGTTCGCCGACGGCACGCGGTTCATCTGGTCAAGGCCCTGCTCCAAATCGCGCAGTTGCAAAATCTCGCCGCTGCCGGTGGGGAACGCCATCAAACCTCCCAACCGGCGCGGCCAGCGGTCATCGTTGACAGTCAGCGTCTCGATTTTGCCCTCAACCGCGACCAATTCCAGCGTTTGAGTTTCAGCGATGTTTTGCGCCGGAATGTACACGCGCGTCGTGACGAAACCGGCGTCAATGTAAGCGTTGGTCAGGTCGTTGATAACGCGGTCAATTTGGTAACGGTTGATTTTCTTGTTTTCGTAAGGCGACAAAAATTTTCGCAAAACTTTTTGCTCCAACAAGGTGTTATCCTTCAAAATAATCCGTTTGACAAAAAAGCCCGGCGCGTTTTTCTCCTCATCAGTGACCTCGGACGGGCGCTGACGCTCAACCATTTCACGGTCAGCGGCTGGCTGCTGCCGCATCAACCGCTCCTCCGCCTGCCGCCGCTGTTCCTGCTCCAGCAGACGCTGCCCGGGATCGGGCTGCAACTGTTGCGCCGACAAATTTAATTGCCACAAAAAAACACAAAAAGAAATTAAGATTCCCAGCCGTCGTGTTCGTTTGCCTAATCTTGTGTTATCCATAAATTTTCTGTGCTTTTTGTGGCAATTAAAACATGAAGTTCAAAAATCCGTAAGGCTCGCGCTTTTGTTGCGGCACAAACACGTCCAGCCCGCCGGGCACATTGACCGCGCCCGCCGCCTTCACGCCGCCGCCGTAAATGTGCACCACCTCCGGCGAAATCAAATTCACATCGCCGCCCCACGAAACAAACTCCGAACCCGACTGGCTGCTCCGCAACCGCGTGTGCTCGCCCAGCCAAATCTCGCGCATCCCGTGCTGCCGCTGATAGTAACTGAACAACTCCACCGCCCGCGCCGTGATGCGCGGGGCGTTGATGGTCAGCGTGCTCATCGCCAGCATTTGCCCGCCATTGTCGGTGACCGATTCCGTCGCGTTGACTGTCAGCGAATCGGCGGCGCTGATATGCCCGCCATGCACCTGCATCGTGGACGCGCCCTTGTCGCGCCGCCACAAATAATACGCGCTGCGCTCAAAATTCGCCTCGCCTGACGAGATGGCGCAGTTCAACACCCGCGCCGCGTCAATGCGGATGTCGCCGCCGTTGGCGATAATTTCCGCGCCGTCGTTTTCCAACTCGTCCGCCTCGATTTGAATGCCCTTGCCGGCAAGGATGTAAGCCAGTTGCCCGCTGATGGTCAGGTCGCTTAATTTGAGATACCAGCCGCTGGTTTGCTTCCGCCAGAAAAACCAGCCGCTCTTGCGCGTGTAATAAATTTTCTCCCCGCTGCCCGGCTCATCGCTGTGCGCGGTGCCGTTGTACACTTTGCCGGCGGCGCTGATGCTCACCGCGGAATTGGAAATCAACCGCCCTGTGAGATTGGTCACATTGCCGCCGCTGTTGATGACCAAATCGCCGTCGTCCTCGCCGCTCGCAAAAATAATGCCGAGCGTGTTTTCGTCGAGGGTGTGATTGTACACATCACCGGCGGCGTAAATCGTCACCCCGCCGAGTGAATCGGCATTGCCGCTGATGCTGACGTGGCCTTGCAATCGCGAGCCTTCGTTGACCACGCCGCCCTGCCGCGCATAAATGAGCAACCCGCCCTCTTGCGCGGAAATATTCGCCGTCTGCCACACGCCGCCGACGCTCACCGCCTCGACCCGCAACGCGCCGCTGTTAATGACCAGATTTCGTCCCGCCAGCAATTCCGAGGCGCTGACGGTCGTCTGTCCGCTCACCAAAATATTTTGCTCGTTGGCTCGCACTGAAGTCGGCAACCACACGCCGTTTTCCACACGCCCGCGAACGGTCAAATCGCCGGCGACCAACTCCGCCGTGTTGTTGGCGGTGACTTGGATTTTTTCCAGCAACATGCTCTGCCCGGGCGCATACAAACCAACGCTGTGCCCCGCGTAAATCCCGTCGTCAGCGTCAATGCCGATGAACCGAAACGCCCCGGTCGCCTCCGCGCTGCCGATGGCCACACTGCCCGCTTGCGTGATGAATTTGCCGCGCCGGATTTCATTCGCGCCGGTTTCCAAATCAATGTCGCCAACTGCTTGCAAAACAAAACCGCGCCCGTCACCGTCAGCGAGCCACAGTTTGGGAGCGGCACCGGCGGCGTTTAATTTCTCCAACAAAATGCCGCCAGCCGCTGACAGTTGCACGCCAATCATGCGAACATCAGCGTTGCCCGCCATGTGCCAGTCACCGGCGGTGGCGGTCAAATCGCCATTCAGCCATATGTCGCCGCTCGCCGCCAGGTCAAAGCTGCCGACGCTGACGGTGGTGTCGCGCGCGGTGAAATTTTTTGCCGCCGCCACCGCGTGCCCCGCCGCTTGGATTTGCAAATTTTCCAACAACATATTTTGCCCGGGCGCGTACAAGCCGATGCCGTTCGCCGAATAAATTCCATCGCCAGCGTCCACGCCGGTGAAGTTAAACGCGCCCGTCGCGTCCGCGCTGCCAATGACCACGCTGCCCGCTTGCGTGATGAATTTGCCGTGCCGGATTTCATTCGCGCCCGTTTGCAATTCGATGTTGCCGACGGCTAACAAAGTAAAATCGCTGAGCGTCAGCGTCGGTGCCGCGCCCGCCGCGTCCAGTTTCTCCAGCAAAATGCCACCGGCAGCGGCTAGTTGCACGCCGCGCATGAACACTTCATCGTTGGCCGCCATGCGCCAGTTGCCTTTGGTCGCGGTCAACTCATCGTCCGTCAGCCGCGCCTTGCCGCTCGCCGCCAAATCAAAGCCGCCGACGCTGACGGTGGAATTGGCGAGCGTAAAATCATTGCTCAAAACTTCCGCCATGCCCGCCGCTTGGATTTGCAAATTCTCCAGCAACATATTTTGCCTGGGCGCGTACAAACCAATGCCACCCGCCGAGTAAATCCCATCATCAGCGTCCGCGCCGGTGAAACGAAAATCACCGGTGGCGTCAGCGCTGCCGATGACCACGCTGCCCGCTTGCGTGATGAATTTGCCGCGCCGGATTTCATTCGCGCCGGTTTGCAGTTCGATGTTGCCAAACGCCCGCAATTCAAAATCGCTGAGCGTCAGCGTCGGCGCGTCACCGGCAGCGTCCAGCTATTCCAACCAAATGCTGCCCGCCGCTGACAGTCGCATGTCTTCAATGTGAACGTCAGCGTTGGACACCATGTGCCAGTCGCCGTTAGTGGCGGTGAGGTCGCCAGTCAAATGAATGTCACCCGTCGCCGCCAAGTCAAAGCCGCCGATGCTGACGGTGGACGCGGGGTTGGCAATGCTAAAATCGTTGGCGACAATTTCGGTGAGCGTCAGCGACTCCACGCGCAAATTTTCCAGCAAGACATTTTTTCCTCGCGCGTAAATGCCAAGGCTGTCCGCCGAGTAAATGCCATCACCGGCGTCCACCCCAACAAAACGAAAATCACCGGTCGCGTCCTCGCCCCGTCGCCCCAAAATTACCGGCCCGCTGACCGTCACGATTTTCCCGCCCTGCAAATCAATCGCGTCGGACAGCAGCGCCACCTCACCGTCAGCGGCGAGCAAAAATCCGCGCCCGCCGCCCTCGCGCGCCGTCACCGCCGGCGCTGACAGTGACGGGTTAAGTTGCTCAACACGCAAATAGTGACCCGCCTGAATCCGCGCCCCCTCCAACAACACCGCTTGATTGGCAGCGACTAAAAAATCACCAGTGGCAGTTATCAAATCGCCGGTCAGTTTGACATCGCCAGTCGCTTGCAAATAAAAGGCGTCCGCTGACACTGACGATTCCCCGTCCGCGCCGCGTTCCAATGTAAAATCCCTGGCGACCATCACCACACCCTCAGCGGCGGTGATGTCCAGTTGCTCCAAATAAGCGTCTTTCCCCCGCGCATAAATGGCAATGCCGCCGCCGGCGTTCAACCCCTCGCCAAGTTCCATGCCGACGAAACGAAAATTTTCCGTGGCATTCTCGCCGCTGTTGCCCAGCGTGATGTGCCCGCTGACCGTAGTGATTTGCCCGTGCTCAATGTCAATCGCGTTGGAAAAAATCTCCACATGATTTTCCGCGCTGATAGTGAAGTCGTTCGCCACCACCACCGGCGCGGCACCGCTGGCGTTCAACCGCTCAATCCGCATACTGTCCGCGACGCTGACGCTCAGCCCGTCCAACTCGACGCGCCCGTTGGTTTGCAAATGAAAATTATCCTCGTGCGTCAGTACACTGCCGGTCAGCAACACGTCACCGTCAGCGGCAATGTAAATGCCCGAACCGCCCAATGCCGACTCACCCAACGCCGAGCGGTTGAGCGAAAAATTATTCGTCAAAATTTCCACCGAGCCTTCCGCCGTTATTAGCAATTTTTCCAAATACATGTCGCGGTTTTGCGCGTACAATCCGATGCCACTGCCCGCCACAATGCCGTCTTCTTCGTCAACGCCGACAAACCGAAAATTGCCCGTCGCGTTCCCGCCCTTGCGCCCCAGCACCACGTCGCCAACGTCAGTCTCAATCCTGCCGCGTTCCATATTGATATTGTCGGATAAAATTTCCACGTGACCGCCAGCGGTGAGTTCAAAACCCCGCGTGCCATCGTCAGCGGCAATCACCGTCGGCGTTGGGTCTGCGGCGTACTGTTTTTCAATGCGAATATTCCCCTCCGCGTTGATTTTCGCGCCGGACAACCGCACCTCGCCGTTGGACGCCA
>JAITHY010000222.1 GCA_031279715.1 Verrucomicrobiales bacterium
CGTTCGTACATTGTGAGGTTCTCGCCCAGCGGCAAATCGACTTTGACCAGGGTGTCGAGCAAACCGCGCAGGGCGAGAATTTTTTCAGTGGCGTCCTGACCGTCAGCGGCGGCGGATTCCAACAACCCCAGCGAGGTTTTGTTTCGGGTTCCGCTGATGGCGCGAATCACCTCCTTGCGCCGGTTGGCGTCGGAATTCGCCAGCAGCGATGAACGAATCGCGTCCGCCGCCTCCGGACAATCCACCATTGCCAGCGCGTTGGCGAAAGTTTGAATTTCCTCCGGCGCCGCCTTTTCCGCCAGCGGCAGCAACAGCCTCACAGCGGCGACATCACCGGAACTGGATTTTGCCGCCTTGAGCAAGGCCTCACGCCAGATTTTTTTGTCCGTCTTCTCCACGGCCCCGGATTGCAACTCCACCAACAACGGCAGGTCGCTCGCGCCAGTCACGTTTTTCAGAGCCGAAAACGCGGCGGCGCGCTCCTCGCTCCGCGGTGACTTCACCAACTCCACCATCAGCGGCAAAGCCTCACGGTCAGCGCGCAAAGAAATCACTTCCAGCCATTTCAGCCTGACCTCAACATCAGCGCCGGACGCATTCCGCAGAATCGCCGCGGCCACTCCATTGCCACGCAATCTGGACAAAGCGCCAATGGCGGCCTGGGCGCGGGCCTGATCCTTCAGCGCGGCGGCGAGCGTGTCCACATATTTCACATCGCCGCTGACGCCGAACGCCTCCAACGCCGCGAGTTGCACTGCGGCGGATTGGGCTTGCAAGCCCGCCTCCATCAACTCCGGATACTGTTCGCCAAGTTGTAAATCAGTGACATTATTGAGCAACACCAACTGCACATCCTCAGGGAACTCGCCGAACGATTGCGACAGCATGGCCGCTGACGGCGCGCTGTCAGCGACAAGCGCCCGCGCCAGTTTTCGCCGGAAAGATTCATTGTTATCCTTCAACAAAGCGACCAGCGCGCTTTTCTCACTGTCAGCGCGCGCCAAACCCTGCGCCGCCGCCAGTCGCACCGCCTCGCTGTTGTTCTCGGCAAGCAAACCCTTGAACACCGTCAGCGCCCGTGGCAAACGCCCCGCTTTCGCCGCACATTCCGCGCCGCCGACCAAGGCCCACGCACGGACTTCCCGCAATGACTCGACGGGCCTCGCGTCGCTGACAATGGCAAGCGCCTCATCCGAACCGATGCCGCCCAGATAATAAAACGCCGCCGCCGCCAGTCTCGCGTCGCTCTTCAACCAGCCCGCCGCCAGTCGCACCGCCGAGTCACTCCCCTTCTCCGCCAGTATATTCAGGATCTCAACACGGCTTTCATCCGTCGCACCTGACAACAACCGCGCCAGCTCATGGTCAGCGGCGGGAATTCGCAAGTCCCCCAGCGCGCGAATCGCGCAAGCGCCATCCCTCTCCCGCGCCCATTTTCCCAGCAACGGCACCGACGCCTCGCCACCGACAGCGGCAAGCGTCCGCGCCGCCACCACCCGCCCCGCCGGGGAAATTTGCGCCGCGTCTGTCACAATCAGCGACTCCACCTTTTGCCGCTCGATTTGATTGAGGGAAACAACACGGTCACGCCAATTTGCGGCGCCCCAATCATCCGTCCCCAATTGATAAGTTTTTAGGAAATTAACTCCCTCCCCGGAAAGCACCCAGCCCGGCGCGCCCGACTGCGCCCGAATCTCCGCTGACAGTGAGTAAACGCCGACGGCCAGACAAGCCGCCCAAATTGTCATTTTGAAAAATTTGCCCATTTTTATTTCTCCAGTTTAAACGTTGGGCAACACCCACGGGGCGCGATAGTTGGCGGACATGAACCGCTCGGCGTCAGCGGCATTGGTCACGCGCTCAGCCTCAGCGTCCCATTTCACCTCCGACACCCCGGCGCGAAACGCGGCGTTGGCGAGATGCCCCACCAGCGCCGTGTAATAAGCGTCGACAACGGGCCCGCGCGGCGTCAGGTTGCGAAAAATCGCGTTAATAAAATTCTGCCGGTGGCTGTCCTTTTTGCCCGGCATGACAAAACCGTCCGATGGCAGCGGCAAACTTTGCAACGCCGGCGAGGAATGCTCAATCGTCCCGCGGTTCACCCACACCCAGCCTTTGTCCCCCTCAAGATACACACCGGGACGCCCATTGAACGCCCCGCGCGAGGAAACCTCAATAACCTTGCCGTTGGCATAGTGCACGGTGAAAGAATAGTGGGTCGGCGTGTCATACACCGGACAATCGGGCAGCTCCGCTTTCATCCCGCTGACAGTGAGCGGGGCCTCCTTGTTCACACCGAGCGCCACCTGCGCGATATCATAATGGTGGTTAATCCAATCGGTTAAAATACCGCCGCCAAAACAATAATTCCACCGCCAGTCGAAATGCACCCGCTCCTTCATGTACGGCAACGCCAAGGCCGGTCCCAGCCACATTTCATAATTCAACTCCGGAGGCGCCGGACGCGCGTCGATTTTTTTCAAGCCGCGATTTCCGCCGCCACCCGGCAAACCAACCCGCACCGAGCGAATGGTTCCCAACGCGCCATTGCGCGCCAAAGCGATCGCGCGTTGAAACTCCCAGCTTGACCGCTGCTGGCAGCCAACCTGGCACACCACACCCGCCCGCCGCACAGCGCTCACCATCGCCCGTCCCTCGGACACCGTGCGGGCGAGCGGTTTCTCCGTGTACACATGCTTGCCCGCCTGAGCCGCCAGCACCGCTGACAGTGCGTGCCAGTGGTCGGGCGTGCAATTCCAAATAATATCCACGTCACGGTCAGCGATCACCTCTCGGAGGTCGTCCGTGCTTTTCACTCCGTTGTAGGAACTCGCGCCGTCACGCCCGGCATACTTGTCGGCGGCTTGTTTCAAGGCGGCGTTGCGGTGGTTGGCGTCCACGTCGCAAATCCACGTGATTTGCAAATTGTCCTGTTGCAAAACAAAATCACGATGCCCGCCGCTGATACCGCCCGCGCCGATGAAACCCACGTTCAACCGACTCGACGGCGCGTTCCGGCCCAGCACCCGGCTCGGAATGATAAACGGCGCCGCCGCCGCGCCCGCCAACCGCAGAAAAGTCCGTCGTTTCATAATCATTAAAACTAATCAGGCGCGCTGGATTTTGTAAAATATCAATTCGTTTAATCGCATATCCAAAAGTACCAAATCAGGCGGCCTCTATTTTGGAAAAACACCAACTCTGCCGGCGGGCGAAACCACTTCGTCATCATCCAGCGATTGAATCCAAACATTGCGGAAGGAAACCTGCTCGTTGTGGTATTGCAACTTAAACGGCAATTGGTCGGCGTGTTTTTTGTAAGGCTTGCGCGGGATATTGACCGATTCGCCGTCGAATGGAATGTTGTCCTGCACCAAAATTCCATTGATGTACACGGTGACACACGCGGGTGTGACCATCGCGCCCTTGTTATCAAAAGTCGGGCGTTTGAACCACAAATCGTAATACTGCCATTGACCCGACGGGCGCAACGGGTTGGCATCCGGCGGTTTGACCGAATACAACGCACCCGCCATGCCGTCGGGGTAAGTTTTGTTGTCGTAGGTATCCAAAATCTGCACCTCGTAAGTGGACATCAAAAACACCCCGCTGTTGGCACGGTTTTGCCCGGAACGTCCGGAGTCAGCGGGAGCCATCCATTCCACATGAACCCGGCAGGAGCCGAACTCATCCACAGTCTCCAAATCACGCGGCGCGGGACGGCTGACAATCACGTCATCCTCAGCCACCCATTGACGGGTGTCTTTCCACTTGGAAAAATCAAGCCTGACCGCGCCGTCCGGAGGCCGCGCCCATTCCCGCAATTCCTGATCGCTCTTGGGTTCCACCCGCGGCGGCTGGGGATAATCTTTATTGTGCAATTTCCGCTTGCCGTCAGCGGTGAGCTTGTTGTCGGGATGCGGATTAAAAACACTGTACTCATGCTCGGCAAAATTCGTTTGCGCCAGGGCCAGCCAGCCTAAAAAAAGTCCGCACGCGGTTTTAATGATGGTCTTTTTCATAATATAAGTGATTTGCTCCTTTCGTCTTTATTCCGGAAAAATGGAATTAACTTCATTCTATTTCCTCCGCCGTGCGATAAGCAGGATGACGCCGCCAATGCCGAGCAAAGCCAACACCGACGGTTCGGGAATCGCCTCGTAGTGTAACGCCAAAATATTCCCGCCGCTTTGGATGACGGAAAATTCCCCGTCATAAGCGGCGCCAAAACCGACTGCATCCACAGTGAACAAATCGCCGTCAAACACGCCGGTCAGCGAAGCGAAATGGACAAAATCCCAATCATAATTTTGCCCGGCATTGAAACCGCTCAAGCCAAGTCCAGTCAGTTGCAATGTAAAGGAACTCGCTGACAATGAACTAATATCCAGCACACCGCTGACATTCAGCAAATCCCAATCCGCGCCCGCGGCTCCGCTGACGTTGCCCAGCTCAAACTCATACGCGCCGCCAACACCCCAAGTTTGCGACTCGGTGCCGGCGATGCCAATGCTGTTGCCGGGGGCGATGACTTTTCCAGTGTTGATGGTCAGCCCGCTCAAAACAGCGCCATTCCAATTGGTGCCCGCCAGCTTGCCGCTGTTGAAAATTAAAACCGCGTCGCTGCCGTCCATGTCAGCGGCGGAATTGTAATGAAACGCCCCGCCATCCAATGATACCCCGCGCCCAAAAGCCACGACACTGTCATAGCGAAACGTTCCGCCGGTGTTGACATAGACCCCGCCAGTGTTGGTTAACTCGCCGCTGCCATTCACCAACAGCACGCCGCCGCTGATGGTGGTGTTGCCGTCGTAAGTGCTCGCGCCGGTCAGCGTCAGCGTGCCGGCGCCGACTTTGGTCAGATTGCCATTGCCAACAAGTGCGCCATTGTAAACCGTGCTGGCGTTGTTGGCTCCGACATTCAAACTGTTCGCGCCGACGTTGACGTTGGAATCTCCCGCCAAGCCGCCGAGGTAATACGTGTTCGCGCCGCCGCCAACGGTCAGCCCCAGCATAACGCCGGCGGACAAATTCACCGTGCTGTTTTGCACCGCGTAAACATTGCCCAAGTTCAGCGTGCCCTGTAATACTTGCGTGTCACCGCGGTAAATGTTCGAGCCGCTCAGCGTCAGCGCCGAATTCACGCTGTCCTGCACCACTCCCCTCACCTTGTCACCAATCACCGCGCTAATCTGGGTTTCCAACCTTGACAAGTTACCGGAGGAACCCGCGCCGTTGTTGGTGATGGTGCCATCAATGTCTACGCTGTTGGTCAGCAAGCGAATCCAAGAGTTTCCATTCGCATTGGCAGAATTGGCTTGTACCACCAAATTCCCCGTACCGCTGACACTGCCATAAAAGTTCAACTGGCTGCCGTTGGGGTTATTGGTAATCAAATACAAATCCGCGCCGTCAAACAAGGTAACCGCCCCATTGTGAACCAAGCTGTAGCTTGTCGCGCTGATGATGCGAGTGCCAGTGCCAACCACGTGAATCTGGTTGACTACATCAGAAAAACCGCTGCCATTGACATTCAACACCGCCAGCTTGCCGGAATTTGCGGCGTCGCCAAGGGTAATCAGCCCGCCGTCAATACCAGCGCCGCCCAAAGCTTTGTTCAGGATGTTCACAGTGCCGGACTCAATGGTAATCCCGCCACCGAGAATGGAGCCGTTCTGGCCGAAA
>JAITHY010000125.1 GCA_031279715.1 Verrucomicrobiales bacterium
AATCGTATTGTTGTTGATTTCGTTGGCTTGAACGGTGAATGCCCGCATTTGAACGCGCAAGTTAATTGGCGGGCGCGGGGGAATCATTTGCCGGAGCGGGAGCCGTTTTTTTATTGAACAGGTTGCTCAGGCCGTTGATGATGTTGGATGTTTTTTCCTGCTGGTTTGGCAGGGTGCTGTTGATGTCCAGGCCGATTTTCGGGTCAGTGGCCGGGCCGCTGACGGTGAGCGGGAATTTGAGCATGCCGGGAGTTTGGGGAGCAGTGGCGGGCGGGGTGTCGGGGTGTGAGATGGTGTTGACGGTATTGAGGATGTTTTCGACGGTTTGCGCGACTTGCAGGATTCCGGGGGCGAGGATGACTTCGCCTTTCAGGTCAAGATTTTGGTCAAAGCCAACCGCGCCGCCAAGGCTGATGGTGAGGTTGGGGGAGTTGACCGCCAGCGGATTGAGTTGGAGTTTTTGTTCGCTGATGGTGAACATGGTTTTGATGTTGTCAAATTTTCCTTCCTTCAAGACGGAGATGCCGCCGATTGTTCCGATGATTTGCGTGATATTTTGATAGGCTTTGAGCTTGCCGATGACGGGTGAGGGGATGATCAAGTCGCCGCTGCCAGTGAGGTTTTTGGGGGAGTCTAAATTGCCGTTGCCGTTGAAATTCAAGTCAAATTTGCCTCCAATGGTGTCGGGAGATGCGCCCAAGTTGCCCAGCAATCCGCCCAAGTCGGCGCCGCTGACGGTGATATTGGTGTTGAATGCCGAAGGCGCGACGCCGAGGTCGAGGCTGGCGCTGCCGGACAGATTGCCGCCGTAGAAGACCGATTGAATTTTGTCCACGGTCAGGCGGTTCCCCTTGTAAACAATCGGTGCGGTGAAGTCGCCGAGGTTGAGGCCGGGGGTGATGAAGATTTTTTTGACACTGAGGTTGGCGTTAACCTCTTGTCCGTTGCCGAGTTTTGCGTAGGAGGCCTGCGCGTAAGACTGAGCGGCGGAGAATAGCAGGGACTGGTCGGAGGCGAAGATGGAGAGGTTGGCGTTGCGGAGATAAATTTCCGGAAGTGAAATGAAGGTGCGTTCCTTGGATTCAATTTTGGCGGCGGTGGCCGGGGCTTTTTCGATGGGCAGGATTAGGCTGCCGCTGGCGTTTTGGCGGGCTATGAGAATGGGGTCTTCAATTTCGATTTTGTCAATGGTGAGGGGGCTGTTGAAAAGTTTGAGAATGTTATAGTGGACTTTGATGCCCTTGACTTGCAGGAAGTTTTCGTCGCCGAGGGCGTCCTTGGCGGGGATTGTCAGGTTGGTGACTTCCGCGTTGGACAAGCCGATGTGCAGTTTTTCAAACTCGACGTCGATGCCAGTGGTTGCGCTAATCTTGGTTTCGATGAAATGCTTGAATTCCGGGCTGTTGATTTTGCCCAGCGCCCAGTAAATGCCGGCGCTGGCAATGACCAAAACCAAAATGATGATGACGCTGACAATCAGAATAATTTTCTTGAACATGAGAATAATATACGCGGGGCTTGCGCAAATTACAAGTCGTGAGATTGCGCTATGCATGAGATTCGGCGCCCTTATTTTCAACGGGTTCCGGCGAGTCTGCCGGAGAGTTGTTAAGCGGTTATGAGTCCACGCCGCTGACGGTGTTCAGGCTGGCGTTTTTTTCCGTTTCGATTACACTGCGCGCCGCGTGTTGGCAACCATGTCTTTTCCCGTCCGTCCTGATTGTCATGAGAATCAATCGTGGCGAAGTTTGCGGTTTGTTTGAGCGCAAACATCAACTGAATTTTTCGTCACTGCTGATTGTGGTTTTGTAACTTCTCCAGTTCGCGGACGGGGACGAGTTGGAAGGGCAGACGGATTTCGCCATTGGTTTCAACGTAATGACAAATTGCCTCCAACGATTCCTGCATCATGGTGCCGGGGGTGACGTGGGTGCGGCGCTCAACCTCGAATACACGCTCCTTTAGTTTGAGCGGCACGCGGATGGAAATGACGGCGTCTCTTAACGGTTTTTGGTAGAGTCGTTTTTTCATAGTGTTTTTTATTTATTAAAATCATGGTTAATTTGTTAACTTGCGCAGAACCATTATTTTTTTAACGGGATGCCGGCACAATGATTTTTAAGTAATTTTTTCCAGTGATTGTCATGCGTTCGCATGATGTCGAATATGAGGAAAAATACCGGCAAGATGCGGGGGTGAGGCGGCAATGGTCAAGCCGCGATGCCATTCAGTTTGTTAATGCTGTTAGCGAGGTAGCCCGCGCCATAGCCGTTGTCGATGTTCACCACGCCGACACCGCTGGCGCAACTGTTGAGCATGGACAATAACGCTGACAAGCCGCCAAAATTCGCGCCATAACCAACGCTGGTGGGCACGGCAATGACGGGTTTGTCCGTCAGTCCGCCGATGACACTCGCCAGCGCGCCCTCCATGCCCGCCACGACGATGAGCACGCTGGCTTGCTTGATTTTGTCCAAATGTGACAGGACGCGGTGCAGTCCCGCCACACCCACATCGAAAAGCCTCTCCACATGATTGCCTAAAAATTCCGCGGTTAACGCGGCCTCCTCCGCCACCGACATATCCGAAGTGCCTCCAGTCGCGACCAAAATTATGCCGCGATTTTTGGGGAACGGTTTTTCCTCCACCACGATTAGCCTCGGTATGGAATGATGTCTGGCTTGCGGATAAATTTCGCGCACGGCCTCAAACATCTCCGGCGTGGCGCGCGTTAGCAAAATATTCTCCGAGCCGTTCTTCCTCATGTTGGCGACGATGCCGCGCACCTGCCCGACAGTTTTACCCGCGCCGTACACCACTTCGGGGCAGCCGGTGCGCAATTCGCGGTGATAGTCAATCATTGCGTATTGCAAATCCTCGTACGGCAGGTAACGAATTTTATCCCGCGCCTCTGTCACTGTCAGCGAGCCGTTTTTCACGCCTGTCAGAATTTCCTCCACATTCATAACATTCCTTTATTCGTCCATGCTGCCGCTGCGGAAGCCCTCCAAGTCGAGCGTTATATAGCGGAAACCGATTCTTTTCAATTCCTCGACACAACGAGGTGTCACCGTCAGTGCCGTGAAATTTTCACGCGGCACCTCAATCCGGGCGATGTCGCCATGTGCTCGTACGCGGACTTCGCGGAAGCCGGCCTTTTGCAGAACCTCCTCGGCGCGCTCGATTTTTTTCAACAGTTCGGCGGTGACTTCCGTGTTGTAAGGCAGTCGCGTGGACAAGCATGGATGCGAGGGTTTTTCCCAAGTGGGCAGCCCCAGCTCGCGGCTGTAACGCCGAATGTCCGCCTTCGTCAATCCCGCCTCGAACAGCGGGCTGATGACCCGCAGCTCATCCGCCGCCTGAATGCCGGGGCGGTGCGCCTTGACATCGTCAGCGTTCTTGCCGTCCGCCACCGCCGTCGCGCCCAGCTTGACGGCTTGCTCCTTGATTAAGCCGAACTCGCTGAGCTTGCAGTAATAGCAGCGTTTTAATACGTTCTGTCGCAGTTCGGGAATGGTGAAAATATCGCGCTCAATCACGTGACAATCAGCGCCGATTTCCCGCGCCAGCGTCAGCGCGGACTGAAGTTCACGACGCGGCAATGTCGCGCTGTCCACAATCATGGCGAACGCCCGTTCGCCCAGCACATCATGCGCCATCTTCAATAAAAAAGCGGAATCGACCCCGCCTGAATAACAGACGCACAGCCGCTGATGCCGAGCCAGATTTTTTTTCAATGTTGGCAATTTATCGTCACTCATGGTGTTCTTTCCGCGAAGCGCAGGGGCAACTCCAGCCCGCATTTTTCCAGCAAATTTTGGTCCGACAAAATTTGCCGCGGGTCACCGTCAGCGGCGACGCGGCCTTGCCGCAGCACCAGCACGCGGTCGCACATGTCCCAAACCAAATCCAAATCGTGCGTGGCAATGAGTTTGCTCTGCGGCAGCCGGGACAGCAACTCGATAATTTTGCGCCGCGCCTTGGGGTCGAGCGAGGACGACGGCTCATCCATCACCAGCAGTGACGGGCGCATGGACAGCACCGAGGCGATGGCGGCGAGTTTTTTTTCGCCGCCGGATAATTTGTACGGCGCGCGCTCCGCCAGGTGCGCTATGCCGGTCAATGTCAGCGCCTCGTCCACGGTCGCGTCGCCCAGTCCCATATTGCGCGCTCCGAAGGCGACATCGTCCCGTACGCTGGCGGTGAACAACTGGTCGTCCGCGTCTTGGAAAACCAAGCCGACTTCGCGCTGAATTTCCGCTAATGATGACTTTTCCACCCGGCGCCCGCGCACGTAAATTTCACCCGCTGACGGTGAGAGCACGCCCGGCAATGTCAGCAACAGCGTCGATTTGCCCGCGCCGTTTGCGCCGACCACGCCGAGGGTTTGACCCTCAGCGAGTTCAAAAGACACACCGTCGAGCGCCTGATATCCGTCGGGATAGGCGAAGGAGACGTTTTGCAAGCTCAGCATCAGCGTGCTCATTGGATTGGAAATAATATCAGGTTGCCCAGCGAGAGCGGAATGTTAACCAGCCGTGCCGTGAAAAAAAATCCGCACCAACCGGCGATGTAAACACCGTCGCTGACAGTGAGCCAGCGCGGCGTCACCGTCAGCGTGCCGCGAAAACCCCGGCACCGCATCGCCTGATGCAAGCGCTCGGCATGGCGCAACGCGCGGAGCAGCCATTGCCCAAGCAAGCTGCCGCATTCCCGCAAGGCCACGGATTTTTTTCCCGGCGCCCGCAAACGATAGGCCAGCAAAATCCTCCCGGCCTCCTCCATAAAGGTTTGCAGGTAGCGCAAGGTCAGCGTCAGTTGCGTCACCAGCAGCGGCGGCACTTTCAATGCCGCCAGCGCCTGGGAAATCCCGACGGCCCCGATTGTGGACATCATCAACAGCGATGCCGTCACGCACAGGGTGCCCCGCAAAAAAATCGAGGCGAACGACAGCCAGCCGCCGTTGATGGTGAGGCCGGCCAATGTCAGCGCCGGTTCCCTGTCAAAGAGAGGATTGAACAAGCCGACGCCGGCCACCAGTGGCAGTGTCGGCAGCAACCACCAAAGGATTTTTTTCGGCGAAATCCGTTTTTCGATGAACATGAACAGCGGATAAAATCCCAGCGGCAGCGGCGCCGAGAATTCGTATTTATCAAAGGATGCCGCCACTGTCACAAAACACACCGTCACCAGCAGCGGCGCCGTCGGATGGCGTTTGCGCGCCGCGCAATCCTCGCCGAGGCTCCACAACGCCAGCATTTTTCCAGGGCTACCCAATGCGTATCCTCCGTCGGGGCAACAATAGGCCGAAGGCGCCCGCCACTAGCAACGTCGCCGCGCTGCCCACCACGCCGGCGACAGAGGTGCCGACACGGGCACTGTCAGTGTCGGCCTTGAAAGCATAATCGGGCATGAACGAGGTTTTTTCCTGAAGATCAGCGAGCGATTGGTGGAGACCGTCCGGCGATTCCAATTCCGTGGTGCCCGCGGTTTTTTCCATGGACCATTCCAGCCCGTCAGGATATTCGGAGGCGAACCACGACAAAAATCCACCGCACAACAACGCCAGCGCCGCCATGATGACCAACGCCTTCCTGGGCACGCTGACCGTGGCGTGTTCCCCGGCG
>JAITHY010000177.1 GCA_031279715.1 Verrucomicrobiales bacterium
GGTTCGAGCTTCAGCGTCAGTTTTTTCGGCGTGGTGCTGTCGGGGCCGATGGCATAGAAGTCCAGTTCCTTGCCCGCGCTGTGTTTGCTGTCGGAGCGCACCTTGACTGTCAGCGTCGCGCCAGTGTTGGGTTTGGCGGCGCCGGAGGTGAATTGAAACTCCGTGCAGGAGCAGGAAAAACTCAGGCGGCTGGCGCTGACGCTCACGGTGCCGCTGTTGGTGAACTTGAACGCCGCCGTGTGCCAGCCCTCGCGCAACGGGGCGCCGGCGAGGTCGTTCGCCCACTGCCAGTCGGCGCGGGCGCTGACGGTCAGCAGGACGAGCGGGATGAGGTAACGCAGCATGGAGATATTGTCGGGATTGGCGAAAAAAATACGAGTGTTAAATTGACGTGCATTTTTTACCAGTGGTAAAATGCGCAAGCCGTGAGCATCAGCGACGGTTAGAATTTTGGCTTTGGTAAAATTAACCTGAATGGAAAATTGAGTGATATGAAAAAAATGAATATTGCAGCATGTGGCGCGGCATTTGTATTGTCGCTGACGGTCAGCGCGGCGCGCGCCGAGGAAACCCCGAAGTATCTGGACCCAAAGATCGGCATAGAGGAGCGGCTGGACGATTTGCTGCCGCGGCTGACGCAGGAGGAAAAAATCTCGCAAGTTTCGGACGACTGGGGTTCCAAGGGCATTCCTCGCTTGAAGGTGCCGGGCTTGTTCAAGACCGAGGGTTTGCACAGCCAGTCCTATGGAAAATTCGCGACGGTGTTCCCGCACGCGATTTCGCGCGCGTCGTCGTTTGACTTGGAGTTGGAAAACGCAATCGGCAAACAAACCGCGCTGGAGTCACGGTCAGCGGGCATCCGTATGTCGTGGTCGCCGGTGCTCGATGTGGTGCGCGATTCGCGCTGGGGGCGCATGGAGGAGACTTACGGCGAGTCGCCGTATCTCGTCGGGCGCATGGGCGTGGCGTGGATTAAGGGTTTTCAAGGCGAGGGCACGGCGGTGGCGACGCCGAAGCATTTCGCGGCGCACGGCCTGCCCGTCGGCGGGCGCGACAGCATGGATTACGGCTTGTCCGAGCGCGTCATGCGCGAGGTGCATTTGGTGCCGTTCCGCGAGGCGTTTGTCGAGGCAAAGGCGGGCGGCGTGATGGCGGCCTACGGTTTGTGGGAAGGCGTGCCGGACAACGCCTCGGTGACGTTGTTGCGGAAAATTTTGCGCCAGGAATGGGGCTTTGACGGCATCCTGGTTTCGGATTGCGGCGGGCCTGAGCACTTCATTGAAAAACACGGCATTGCCGCCACGGTCGCGGAAGCGGCGGCGCTGGCGATGACGGCGGGCGTCAACATGGAGTGCGGCAGCATTTACAACAAAAAAGGCGGCATTGCCGCCGCCATTGAGCAGGGCCTGGCGACGACGGAGCAACTGGACGGGCTGGTGCGCGACGTGCTGCGTGTGAAAATGCGGCTTGGCTTGTTCGACGACCCGAAGGTCGCGACGCGCTGGCTCAGCGAGCAGGTCGAGGGCAACAATTCGTCGGAAGCGCGGGCGCTGGCGCTCAAGTCGGCGGTCGAAAGCGCGGTACTGTTGAAGAACGACAACCACACGCTGCCGTTCACCAACAAAATCCGCGCCATCGCGGTCATCGGCCCCAACGCCGCTTTTGGCCAGGTGGGCGACTATTCCCCAAGTTGGCAGCAGGGGCGCGTGGTCAGCGTGCTCGACGGCATCAAGGCCCGCGCCGGCAACAGCGTGCAGGTGCTGTACGCGCCGGGTGTGGCGGAGGCGAAGCACGCGGCGAATTTGCCGAATGAAAAACCGAGGCCGGCGTCGCCGCTGGATTATTGGTCGGACGACACGTCGAAAATCGCCGAGGCGGTTGAGACGGCGAAGAAGGCGGACGTGGCGGTGATTGTGGTGGGCGACCACTCGATACATGACGGCTCGCTGGAAACCACCGGCGAAAACAACGATGGCGCGACGCTGGAGTTCACGGGCGTGCAGCGTCAGCTCATCCGCGAGGTCGCGGAAAAATCCGGCAAGCCGGTCGTGTTGATTATCGTCAACGGCAAGCCCGTCACGCTGGCGTGGGAGGCGGAAAATATTCCCGCGATTTTGGTGACGTGGTATCCCGGACAAGAGGGCGGCACGGCGGCGGCGAAGCTGTTGTTCGGCGACGAAAATCCGTCCGGCAAGCTGCCGGTGACGTGGCCGCGTCATGTCGGCCAGGTGCCGCTGTGGACGGAGGTGCACCCGTCGGGGCGCCGGTATGATTATTTTGACATGCGCGGCACGCCGCAATGGAAGCTCGGCCACGGCCTGAGTTACACGACGTTCGAGTATTCCAATTTGCGCGTGTCACCGTCAGCGACGCCGGGCAACTTCACCGTCAGCGCCGACATTGCCAACACCGGCGGCGCGGACGGCACGGAAGTCGCGCAGTTGTATTTGACCGATTTGATTTCCTCGGTCAGCACGCCCATCATCCGGCTGGTCGGCTTCCAGCGCGTGCCGCTGAAGAAGGGCGAGAGGAAGACCGTCAGCTTTGAGTTGACGCCGTATCTGCGCTCGCTGCTTGACGCGAACATGACGCGGCGCGTGGAGCCGGGCGATTTTGTCGCGCACGTCGGCGGCGGCGCGCCCAGCAGCAAGAACGAGTACAAACTCAACTGGGCGAAGCGCGAGGAAGGTTCCGCGCATCGCAAAGCGGAGACGCGCTTCGACGACCCGTCGCTGGGCGTCAGCGGCACATTCAACGACCCGAATGCCTATGCCGCTGATTTTGAATACACAGTCAACGCGCCAGCCAGCGTCAGCGGCGGCGAAAATTTCCCCGTGACCGTCAGCGTCAAGAACAACGGCAACCTCACCGACGTGACCGAGGTCAAATTGTTCGGCGACTTTGAACTCGACTCGTGGCGCTTTGAATTGCAGCCCGGCGAAACCAAATCGCACACCTTCGACCTCGCGCTGTACCGCAGCGGCAACCTGTCGTTGGTCGCCGGCAACAAGCTCATCGCCAGGCCGCTGACCGTCAGCAAATCGCCCGCGCGGCTGAAGTTCACCAAAGAGCGTTATCCTGTGAACGAGGACGGCGTGCTGAAATTCAGCACCGACGTGCGGAACGCCGGCAGCGAGGCGTACAACGGCAAGCTGGTGCTGAAGGTTGACGGCCAGCCGGCGGACGCCGGCCAGCCGCTGACGCTCGCGCCCGGCGAGCAGAAAAAGGTGAGCGTCAGCCACACCTTCGCCGTCAGCGGCTTGCACAAAGTGCAGGTCAACGACCTGCCCGAGCAGCAAATGATTGTAAAAGGCGGCGTCGCGCTGGCGCTGAAGAACCCGCTGATTTGGTTGAAATTCGACGGCAATTTGAAAAACGAAATCACCGGCGAGGAGTTGAACGCGAAAGCCTCGCCGCAATGGGGCGCGGGCAAGGACGGCGGCAAGGCGCTGACGCTCGACAAGGGAGACGCGGGCATCGTCGCCGGCGCGGCTGATCTTTACCGCAAATCGTTCACACTGTCGGCATTGGTGAAAATTAACAAGCTTGATCCGCAGAAAGAAGAAATCGGCTTGTTCGGCGGTACCGCGCCGATGGGCGCCGACCAAGACGCGACGGGTACCGTGCTGCAAGTCGGTGTGCGCGAGAAAAAGCCGTTCATGGGCTTCTTTGGCCGCGACATCAAGGGCAACAAGGAAGTGCCCGTCGGCGAGTGGGTGACGCTGACGTTCGTGTATGACGCCGAGCGGCAGAAAGGCGCGTTCTACATCAACGGCAATCTTGACAAAGAGGAGAACCAGAAAAATTACACCGGCCCGCTGGACGTCATCGGTGACTCGCCGATGCTGAAACACGGCAATTATTTGTTGGGTGAAGTGCTGGTGGCGCAAGACGCGCTGTCAGCGCAAGGCGCGAAAGCGCTGGCGGAGAAAGGTGTCGAGGGCTTGCGGACGGGCGAGTACGAATCCGACTGGCGCGCCGCTGACAATGACGCGAAAGCGGTGAATGTGGTTGCCGAAATTCCGAAAGGCTCTGCCATCATCCTCAGCGTCGAAACCGGCGAGAACGGCAAGGCGGCGAACAGCGCCGACATCAAGCTTGCGGACGGCGCGAAATCCTATCCGCTGACCGTCAGGAAGGGGGAGCAAATCCGTCTGAAAGTGAAATTGGAAAACACCGGTTTGGGAGCGAACCCCGTGCTGCGTTCCGTGACCGTCAGCGGCGTGAAGTGGAGTTCTTCCGCCGATTGGAACAAGGGCAAGACCACTGGAAATGTCAGCACTAATGCCGGGGAGTAATGGGGTTTCGCTGACGATGACATAAAAAATGGCGGCTTTTTCAGCCGCCATTTTTATGGGGCCGGGCCGCGCTTGGAAAGTTATGTGAAACGGCGGCGCCGTGACTGTTCCGAAGCGTCCGCGCCAGCGCTCCTCCGCTGACAGTGAAAAATTTGCGTCCGGCTGAAAATCAGCGGCTGGCGGCGGCGATTTTTTTTAACAAGGCGTGTGTTTTTACCGACCACTCCTCCTGCACTTGGAGCCGCACGATTTCCTCCAGCGTGCGCGTGGTTTTGCCCTTTTTCTTGCGCGCCATTGCCACCAGTGAAGAAACCGTCACGAGGTCACCATCAGCGTCAATCTGGTCCAGACAAGCCTTGACACATTCCTCAATGAAAGCCTTGGCGCTGTGATTGGTGTAATCACAAGCCCGCATGACTTCCTTCATGAGGTCTTTGCTGAACCGTACCATTGTTTCCGGTGTGTCCGCCATGCCACCTGTTTTACCAAGCGAAAAATAAAAATAATATTTCTATTGACGTTGATAGTAAAAAGATAGCATAATGCTGACATTGGTAAATTTAAGCGCGCTGGGAAACTTCGTCTGGTGGCGTGTTTCAAGCGCGGCAATTACGGAAAAAATATGAAAAGAATATTCACGCGCAGTCTGTTTCCCTTGCTAATGACAACAGGGCTGTTGCTGCCACGGCCCGCGTCAGCGCAAACCAGCGAATGGCAGAACGCCAGCAACAGCAACTGGTCAACCGGCACTTGGTACCCGTCCGCTCCCGCCGCGACTGGGACCGCGATTATTCAAGGAAGCGGCACGGCGATTGTCAATGTCGGTGCTTCCATTACCGTTGGAGCGGTGTATGTCGGTTACAGCAGAGTTGGCGC
>JAITHY010000129.1 GCA_031279715.1 Verrucomicrobiales bacterium
AAAAGGTTTTTCATTGGTGGAAATGCTCGCGGCGGTCACCGTGTTCGCCCTGTTGGCGCTGATGGTGAGCCAGTTGGTAACCGGCGCCTCGCTGTCAATCGTTTCGGGACGGAAAGCCATCGACGCTGACGGTCAGGCGCGGTTCATTTTCAGCCGCATGGCGCAGGATTTCAACCGGATGCTGAAGCGCAGCGACGTGGATATGATTTTCGCCAAAGAGGACAACAACGAGAGCGACAAAATGTTTTTTTACAGCGAGGTGGCGGCGGCGTACGGGGAGGACGTTGTGGCGAAAGTAAAAAAAGGCGACCCCGATCCGCGCAATCCCGTTTCGCTGGTGGGTTACCGCGTGGACACGGATCCAACCAACAATGACCCGGGGCGCAAGTTGCTGCAATTGGAACGGCTGGGGCTTGGGCTGACTTGGGACGAGAGCAGCCTGGGATCCGGGGTGGTGTTTTTGGTTTATGACCCGACCACGGGAAAGGAAGTGGAAGGCAGCACCCTGGACACCCACGGTTGGCGCAACCAAGCGGGGCAGGTGGCGCAGGATTTGATTGGTTCGCCGCCGAAGTACTTGGGGCCGGACTCCAAATCGTCTCCTGAATATCATGTGGTTGGCGAGCAGGTGTTTCGTTTTGAATATTGCTTTTTGTTGAATTCCGGCACGTACTCCAATTATCCGGTGAAAAAGGTCAACAACCAGAATGTCGAAAAGAACGGCGCTCCGGGCACTGACACTGGAAACGTGGGTGACCGCTGGTTTGACACGCAGAGCGGGCGGGGTTATGTGTGCCAGAGCAAAGACGGTGACCAAAGGATTTGGCGCTCCGCCGGATTGCGGGATGTCTCGGCGATTGTGGTGGCCATTGCCATTTTGGATCCGAGCAGCCGCAAGCTGGTGAATGATATGACCGCAATGGCGGGCTTGTTGGAAGACTCTGTGGAAAATGACTTGAACGGACAAAGGCCGGACCAGGCGGTGTTGATGGAGCAAAAGTGGAAGGAAACGGTGAGCGACCAGAATTTCGCGGCGAATGCCGGAATTCCGAAAGTGGCCGCCGGGCAGGTCAAGATTTACCAGCGTTATTTTTATCTGAATAATCCGCCGGCGCAGGATTCGCAGTGAGGTGGCGCGGCGGTTTGAAAAAATTAACTTGGCGTGTACAGGGGCGCGGTGTGCTTCCGGCGCGCTGACCATGACAGAATGAGATTTTATGGCAAGCATACAGAGCGGTTCCCGGGGAACCATTAACGAGCCGCTGTCCGACAGGGCGCGCTGGACGGCGTTGGTGATAGTCACGGCGCTGTTTTTCATGTGGGGGTTCATCACCGTCCTGAACGATATTTTGGTGCCGCATTTGAAAGGGGTGTTTGAGTTGAATTACACCCGGGCCGCGTTGATCCAGTTCGTATTTTTCGGCGCTTATTTTTTGATGTCGCTCCCGTCGGGTGTGCTGGTGTCGCGGCTCGGATACAAGCGCACGATGGTGGCGGGATTGGTGACAGCGGCGGCGGGGACGCTGCTGTTCCTGCCGGCGGCGGCGGTGTTGTCTTACGCGTTGTTTCTGGGCGCGTTGTTTGTGCTGGCGACGGGCATCACGATTTTGCAAGTGTCCGCCAATCCGTACATTTCCGCGCTGGGCAATCCGGAGACGGCGTCGAGCCGGCTGAACTTGGCGCAGGCGTTTAACTCACTGGGAACAACCATTGCGCCTGCGCTGGGCGGGGCGCTGATACTGTCGCACCAAGCCGCGGCGGCGCAGGACAAGATGGCGGAGGCCGCGTCAGTCAAGGTGCCGTATTTGATTTTGACGGGAATTTTGCTGTTGTTGGGCGTGATTATCGCGTTGACACGTTTGCCCACCATCAGCGCTGTCGAGGGTGAGAGCGGCAGGGAGGGGACGTTGTGGGATGCGATTAAAGTTCCGCGCCTCAGCCTTGGCGCGATTGGAATTTTTCTATACGTGGGCGCGGAAGTCGCCATCGGCAGTTTCTTGATTAATTATCTGGGTGAAAAACAAATCGCCGGCTTGGACGAGCCGACGGCGGCGCAGTACGTTTCGTTGTACTGGGGCGGCGCGATGGTCGGGCGGTTTATTGGCTCGGCATTGCTGCAATTTGTCAAACCGAACAGGTTGCTGGCATTCAACGCGACGGTGACGGTGGCGCTGTCGGTGACGGCGTTTTTGGCCAGCGGTTACGTGGCGATGTGGGCGGCGCTGCTCATCGGGGTGTTCAACTCAATTATGTTTCCCAATATCTTCACGCTCGGTATCCGCGACTTGGGGCACCTGACGGGCAAAGGTTCCAGCCTGCTGGTGATGGCGATTGTCGGCGGCGCGATTGTGCCGCAAGTCATGGGCTACGCGGCGGACAAGGTCGGTGTGCATCACTCGTTCTTTATTCCCGCCTTGTGTTACCTGTTTATCATCTACTACGGCTGGCGGGGGCATCGGAAATAATTTATGAAATCACGCATTGGAAACTATCGTTGGACAATTTGCACTCTGGTGTTTTTCGCCACCACAATCAACTATGTTGACCGCAATGTCATCGGGCAACTCAAGGACGTGTTGCTGCCGCTCATTCAGCGCTCGCCGGAGACGGCCAACCAAGACTATGGTTTCGCCATCAACGCGTTTCAAATCGCCTACGCCATCGGCTTGCTCGCGGTTGGCCGACTCATGGATTTGCTCGGCACCAAGCGCGGTTACGCGGCCGCGCTGTTCGGCTGGAGCCTCGCTGCCATTGGTCACGCGTTTTCGTTCGGACTATACTCATTCTCAGCGTGGCGGGCGATGCTGGGGGTGACCGAGTCGGGCAATTTCCCCGCGGCTCAAAAAGCCGTTTCCGAATGGTTCCCGCGCAAGGAGCGCGCCTTTGCCACCGGCATTTACAACTGCGGATCCAACATTGGCGCCATTCTTGCGCCGCTGATAGTGCCGTGGCTTGCGGCGCATTACATCCTCGGCTGGAGTTGGCAGTGGGCCTTTGTCATCACCGGCGCGGTGGGGTTGCTGTGGCTGATATTCTGGTTTGGCATTTACAAATCGCCCAGGGAAAAACTCGCTGACGGTCAGTTGTCGCAAGCAGAATACGATTACATCCATAGCGACGCTGACGAACAGCAAGCCGAGGTTGCCGCGGATGGTGACGCGGGCAAAAAAGTTTCGTGGCTGAAACTGCTGGGTTATCGCCAGACATGGTCGTTTTTTTTCGGCAAATTTTTCACCGACCCGATTTGGTGGTTTTACCTGTTCTGGCTGCCGGGCTTTTTGTCTGACGAAAACAAACGCAAAATCGCCGAGGCGTTTCCCAATTTATCCGACGAGACACGGGCGGCGGCGTTGCGCGAGTTGCAAAGTTTCACCAGTCTGTTTGGCGACACGCCCGTGCTCGACCAGTTGCAAATACGCGGGCTGATTGTGTGGCCGGTGGCGGTGGCGGTGGTGTATTCCATCTCGGTCATCGGCAGCGTGTGCGGCGGATACTTGCCAAAACTGCTCGCTGACCGTGGCGTGGCGATTGGCAAGGCGCGCAAGTCGGCGATGCTGGTCTATGCGTTGCTGCCGCTGACGGTGCTGGCGGCGTTGTGGCTGGGAAGCGTCAACACCTGGCTGGCGGTGCTGGTCATCGGCATTGGCACGGCGGCGCATCAGGCGTGGTCGGCCAACATTTTCACGACGGTGCCGGACATGTTTCCGAAGAAGGCAGTCGGCTCGGTCACCGGCATCGGCGGGATGGCGGGCACGCTGGGCAGCGTGATTTTCACATATGTTGTCGGCAAATTACTCGACCATTACAAGAACCTTGGCAACATTGCGGAAGGGTACGAAGTGGTGTTTGTGGTGTGCGCGGTGGCGTACTTGGTTGCGTGGCTGATTATGCACGCGCTGGCACCGCGGTTTGAGAAAATCTCCGATTTGTAACCACTGACTTTGGGTGTTTTTGTGATGGATGGCACTTCTGAAAAATCCCCTTGACGGGCAATGGAAGTTATATCAATATTAACTTATGACTAAGAAGGTGCAGCTTCAGCGCAGCTTCAGTTGCGCAAATTACTTTGCGCTGGAGCATATTTTTCACCGAATAGCAAGCAGCCTTCGCTGCTTGCTATTTTTTCAACCCTCAACCCACAGAGGCATTATGGTTGGTGAGGTGTTTGGCTTGCGCCGGCGTGGTTCCGCGTTGGTTGTAGTTTTGGCCATGGTGGTGTTGTTAACGGCGCTGATAGTGGCGTTTTTCTCCCGCGCCGTGCTGGAGCAGCAAATTTCCACCACCAGCGCGAACCAAACCAAGGTGGATTTGTTCGCGCTCGGCGCGGCGGATATGATCGGCGCTGATTTGCGGAATGAAATTATCGCCACCTCCACTTTGGTCACCGTCAGTGGCAGCTTTAATCTGTATCGCCCGAAGACGCCCGCTGACGCTGTGCCGTCGCGGCATAGTTTGCAAAAAATGGGGATTGTCAGCGGCGATGCGAAACTGCCCAATTTGGTGGCTGTGAGCGCGTACGGTTATCCCTTGCATGCGAGCGGCAGCGAACGCGCCTCGTCAGCGTCCAGCAGCGGCACTTCGTTGAACGGCCGCAGTGTGCCCATGACCAGTTGGAACAAGCCGCTGCTGCTGCCCAAACAAAATTCGGACAAATTGGACACGACTCCCGACGCCAATTATTTCCCCGCGGATGGCAGCAATGCGCCGGACTGGATTTTGGTGTCACGCAACGGGGAAAATCCGGTTGGTTGGAGCGAGGCCTTGTGTGTCGGCGGCAGCGAGGAGGTGACGGGACGTTATGCGTTCATGATTTATAACGAGGGTGGTTTGCTGGACGCCAACGTGGCGGGCGGCCCCACGGTCAGCAGCAGCAGCGACCAAAAACTTTGGCGGCGAAAAGGCTCGGCGGCGTTCGCGGATTTGACGGCACTGACGGATGGAGGCAGTCATTTGTTTGAACAAAACGACATTGACCAGCTGGTTGGCTGGCGAAATGCCACTGTGGTTGAGCCGTCCAGCAGCTTTCCCAATTTCAGCGGGCTGAATGTGGTGAACTGGCTGAATTATGTGCTGGGCAGTGGCGCCAGAAGCCAGTTTATGACGGTCAGCGGCACGGATTTGTACCAGGGCAACAGCAGCGACCAGCTCTTTATCAGCCGGCAGCAGTTGATTCATTTTTTAATGGAAGGCCTGCCGCAGGATGATCTCAAAAAAAACCGCATGCAAAACGCCTTGCAATATCTCGGCACATTTAGCCGCGCGTTGAACCGGCCCAGTTATTGGCCGGACTACAACAGGCCGAAGGTCAAAGGCGAGCAGGCCAAAGTTACCAAATGGAGCAGCCAGGGGACGGCCGAGTCGTTCTCATATGACGGCGGCAACAGTGCCAACAACGATGGCGAGCAGTTGGATTATCCGGAAAAAAAAGACAGCTACAATCCGCCGCTGCCAATGAAACGGGTCACCGTCAGCGGCACGCGCA
>JAITHY010000246.1 GCA_031279715.1 Verrucomicrobiales bacterium
CCCTGCCGCCGCCGACCGCCGCGCTGCAACTGCCCGATCCCATCCACCGAGCGGACGCCAAGCGGCATTATCAGATGTTGTCCCGCCCCGTACCCAAGGGGGGATGACGCTGAGAGTGAGGCGCCGCGTTCCACACTTGATTTTCACCGTCAGCGGGTTTATCGTTACGATATGAAGACCATGGTCAGCGTACTGTGCGGGGCGGTTTTGTTGTTCATCATCAGCGGTTGTTCGACCATTGAGAGCCGGCGGACGGAGCGGGCGGAGGCGTTCGCGGCGTTGACCAAGGATCAGCAACGCATTGTGATGCAAGGGAGCATCACCGAGGGATTGACCAAAGATGCCGTGTATATCGCGCTTGGACGTCCGCTGAGGGTGAGGCAGGAGCACATGAACGGCGTCACCACGGAAAGCTGGGTTTACGGGCGCATGGAAACTTATTCCGCGCCGAGAATGTATGTTGGCCCCGTGTACTATGGGCGATACGGCGCCGCGCCGTGGTTTTATCCCGCTTATTACGATAACACGGTCAGCGTGATGAAGGACACTTTCGTGGTGTATTTTGACACCAAGGGCAAGGTCAAAGGCTGGCAGGAGTTGTGACCGCTGACAGTGGGGTGACGGAAAAAGACACATCCTGTACTTAAAATCAGACATATCCAGGTTTGCCAAATGCTCACCGTCAGCGGAATATTTTCTGATGGCGGGCGCGGCTTGGCCGTGCTTGCTTGGAAAGAGTTTGCATTCTCGCGGGTGGGTGAATAACCTGTCACTGGAAGGCGGGGGCGCAACGACAGGGTTATCATTCCCTTTCCTTGTTGTTGCGCCTTTGGTTTTTACAAAATATGAAAACGAAAAGATGGCAAAAATATTTGCCGGTTGGAGCGCTGGGGATTTCGCTGACGGTGCATCTGGCGATTTTCCTCGGCATCAGCGGCATTATCATCATCCAGGCGGTGGCGCCGAAAATCATCCCTGCTGGCGAGTTCACGCCCGCGACGTCCGCTGACACCGCGCCCGAGATGCCGCCGGAGCCGGAGGATTTGGACGTTTCGCCACCCGCCAGCAACGCCGAGGAGTTGTCGAGTAACATGCCGCCGACCTTCAGCGTGGAGCAAATTTCCTCCTCCGTCGTCACCGCCGTGGTGCCGACGTTCACCATCGCCCCGCCCGCCGCCGCTGACGCGGGCGGTGTCACCGCGTCACTGTCAGCGGGAACAAGCGGCGCGGCAGGCCGCCGTTCCACAGCGCCGCGCAGCATGCCCAATCCGTTCGGCGGCAATGTCAACGCGGAGGACGGAGCGATGATTGGGCACATGTACGACTTGAAACAAACCGCTGACCGTCAGCCGACCAGCATGGCGGGCGACGCGACGCGCGCGTGGAATGACCCAAAGGAAGTCGGCGCCAACAACGAATGCCGTCAGACTATTCTCAAGTTCTTCAACAGCGGCTGGCAGGAGAGTGTGTTTGAGAAGTATTACAAGGTGGAGAAGCCCATCGGCATTTTCCAGTTGTTTATTCCCCGGCAGGACGCGGAGTTGGCGCCCAGGGCGTTTAACGCGGACCGTCTGGTGAAGGCGCGGCGCTGGGTGATTGTGTACAAGGGCAGTTTCACCGCGCCCGCCAGCGGAACATTCCGGTTTGTCGGCAACGCTGACGATGAAATGGCGGTGCGCCTCGGCAAGCGCGTGGTACTGGAGGTCGGGCACAACCTGCTGGACAAAATCAAGCGGGAGCAAGTGGGCGGGAATTCCGCGGCCAATCGGGTGTTCGGCGGGGAGTGGTTTGAGTTGGAAGCGGGGCAAACTTATCCACTCTCAATCCTCATCAACGAGACGCCCGGCGGGGCGTTCCAAGCGTTTTTGCTGATCCAGAAAAAAGGCGGGGAATACGCGTGGCGGCAGGGGAAACAAGAGTTGGGGCCGGCGCTGCCGGTGTTTCAACTTAGCCCGGTGAACATGCCGCGCGGTTACCAGCCGGAAGGGAATGCGCCGTCGGTGGCCAAGGAGGCGTTCATTTGCCAGTGATTTATGAAGATGGAAATTAAGAGGATGAAAATGGCCGGGGTGCTGCTGACGCTGATGGTCACTGTCAACGCGGGATGGGCTGGGGAGTTGATGTTGTGGTACACGCAACCCGCGAAGAATGTGATGAACGAGGCGCTGCCCGTCGGCAACGGGCGGTTGGGGGCGCTGATTATGGGCGACGCGGAGCGGGAGCGGCTGGTGTTGAACGAGGACAGCTTGTGGACGGGCGGGGATAATCCGTCGGGCGATTACAAGACGATGGGCAGTTATCAAACGCTGGGCAATTTGTTCGTCAATTTCAGCGGGCACCAGCAACACAATAATTATCGCCGTGAGTTGGACCTCGACACGGCCATTGCCTTGGTGACTTATCAGTCCGGCGGCGCGCACTATCAGCGGGAATATTTTGCCAGCGCGGACAAACAGTGCCTTGTCGCCGACTACACCGCTGACAATCCGCATTCGTTCAACGGCAGCATTGAACTCGCTGACGGTCATGGCGCCGCGGTGGAGTTGAAAGGCAATCGCTTCATTGTCAGCGGGACGCTGGACAACGGCCTGCCGTATGAGTGGCAGGTGCTGGTGACAAATCATGGCGGCAAGCTGACGGCCAGCGGCAACAAACTGGAGTTTGCCGGTTGTGACCGGCTTACCCTGCTGGTCACCGCGGGCACCAGCCATGTTTTGGACAGCGCGAAACGTTACCTCGGCGCGCATCCCCATGACCGCGTCAGCGCGCAACTTGACGCGGCGGCGCGAACCAACCACGACACGCTGAAGATGACGCATGTGCGGGATTATCAGGCGTTGTTTCACCGCGTTGCGCTTGACCTGGGCAAATCGTCGGACGCGCAAAGGGCGCTGCCGGTCAACGAGCGCAAGCTCCGCGCCACGGATGCGCCGGATCCGGAATTGGAGGCGTTGTTGTTCCAATACGGGCGGTATTTGCTGATTGCCTGCTCGCGTCCGGGCGGGTTGCCGGCGAATTTGCAGGGCTTGTGGAATGACCGCAACGACCCGCCCTGGCACGGTGACTATCACACCAACATCAACATTCAGATGAATTACTGGCCGGTGGAGGTGGCGAATTTGTCCGAGTGTCATTTGCCGTTGTTCGACCTCATTGTCAGCCAGTTGCCTGACTGGCGCAGGGAGACGCTGACGGCGAATGAACTCAAGAACGCTGACGGCGAGTTGCCAAGACGCGGCTGGGCGGTGCGGACATCGCACGGCATTTTCGGCGACATGGGATGGAAGTGGGACAAGACGGCGAACGCCTGGTACTGCCAGCATTTTTGGGAACACTACGCCTTTACGCGGGATGAAAAGTTTTTGCGCGAGACAGCGCTGCCGGTGATGAGGGAGGTGTGCGAGTTTTGGCAGGATCAGTTGAAGGAGTTGCCCGACGGACGGCTGGTGGTGCCGAACGGCTGGTCGCCGGAGCACGGGCCGACGGAGGACGGCGTCGCTTACAATCAGCAGATTGTATGGGATTTGTTTGATAATTACGTGGCGGCGCTTGATGTGTTGCGGGAAAACGCCGCTGAGCGTGACAAGTTCGCGGCGCTGCGCGACAGGCTGTTGGTGACGCGCGTTGGCAGTTGGGGGCAGTTGTTGGAGTGGAAGGATGAGAAAAATGGCGCGGGCGGCCTGGACACGCCGAATAATCATCACCGGCACACATCGCATTTGTTCGCGGTGTTTCCGGGGCATCAGTTTTCGCCAACAGTGACACCGGAGCTGGCGCGGGCGGCGAAGGTGTCGCTCGACGCGCGCGGCATCGCCGCTGACAGTGACATGCGCGAGTGGTCGCTGGCGTGGCGCGCGGCGTTGTACGCGCGGTTGCGCGACGCGGCGAATGCTTATGTGATGGTGAAAAACATGTTCACGGCGCGGAACACGTGCCCGAATTTGTTTGGATTGCATCCGCCGATGCAAATCGACGGCAATTTCGGAATCACGGCGGGGATGGCGGAGATGTTGTTGCAAAGCCAGGTGCGCGCCGCTGACGGCGGCTGGGAGATTGAGTTGCTGCCCGCGCTGCCGGTGGAATGGGTGAACGGCAGCGTCAGCGGCTTGCGCGCGCGCGGCGGGTTTGAGGTGGCGATGACGTGGCGGGACGGCAAGCTGACCGGCGCCACACTCAAGAGCGTCAGCGGCGGCACGTGCAAGATGCGGTACGGGGAGCGGACGCTGATGGTGAGTTTGCCGGCGGGCGGGAGCAAAGCGATGAAATTTTAACGCGTCACGTCGCTGACGCTGGCGTTCGCAATGGGATGGTGCGAGTTCCGCGCTTGCCCAATGGGGCATGCGTAATGTATGCTTGGCACTTATGTTGAAATATTCACTGGTTATTGTCGCGTGGCTGGCGGTGTTGCCGTTCGCTGACGCTGAGGTTAAATTGCCCGCCATTTTCGGCGACCATATGGTGTTGCAGCAAGGGGTTGCGCTGCCGGTGTGGGGTTGGGCGGAAGCGGGGGAGCGGGTGACGGTCAGCTTCGCGGGGCGGAGTGCGGGAGCGGTCGCGGATGGTGAGGGGAAGTGGCGCGTGGAGTTGCCGCCTGTCGAGGCGGGCGGGCAGGGGCGGACGCTGACGGTGACGGGGAAGAATACAATTACTTTGCAGGATGTGCTGGTGGGTGAAGTGTGGCTGGCCGCGGGGCAGTCGAACATGGAGTTGGGCATCCAGAGCGCTGACGGTGGCGCGGCGGCGGTTGAGCGGGCGAATGACCCGCAACTGCGGATGTTTTTCATTCCATGGGCGGCCTCGCTGACGGTGAAGGATGATTTCGTCAGGGGACGCAATGCGCTGGATGGCAAGTGGGTGGTTTGCACGCCGGAGAATATGAAGGCGAATTGGGCGTGGCACGGGTTTTCCGCCGTCG
>JAITHY010000111.1 GCA_031279715.1 Verrucomicrobiales bacterium
CGTGAGCAGCAGCGGCGCGTTGAGGAAGGTGTTGCGGTGCATTTGCCCGAAGCGCACGAACTCCGCGTGTTGCAAACCTGGAATCAGCCGCAGCACCCGCTGTTGCTCACTCCATTTCAAATTCGTCTGGAAACCGACGAGGTTGTAGAGCGTCGCCGCCGCGTTGTCCTGGCGCAACTGAACGACAGCGTGCGGCCACCGGCCCGTGCGCGGGTCGTCCAAGCCCTTCGGCGACATCGGGCCGAACGCCAGCGCCTCGCGCCCCCGCGCCGCGAGCACTTCCACCGGCAGGCAGCCCTCGAAAAACCGCGCGTCGTTTTTTTCAAAATCACGCAACTCGATTTGCTCCGCCGCCAGCAGCGCGTCCACGAACGCCCCGTACTCGCCGGCGTTCAGCGGGCAGTTCAAATAATCGCCGTCACTGTCAGCGTCGTAACGCGACGCCCGCCACGCGACGCTCATGTCCACCGACTCGCCGCTGACGATGGGCGCGAGCGCGTCGTAAAAATACAAATGCCGCGCCCCCGTCACACGCGCGATGGACGCTGACAATGACGCGCTGGTCAGCGGCCCCGACGCCACGACCACCACGCCGTCAGCAGGCAACTCGCGCACCTCCTCGCGCACAATCTCCACCAACGGATGCGCCGCCAATTTTTCCGTGACCGTCAGCGAAAATTTCTCACGGTCCACCGCCAGCGCCCCGCCCGCCGGCACCGCCGTCTCCCGCGCCGCGCTGAGCGTCAGCGAGCCGAGTTGCTCCATTTCCCATTTGAGCTGACCGGCAGCGCGGTCAGGCAACACCGAGCCGAACGAATTGCTGCACACCAACTCCGCGAAATTCCCCGTGTGATGCGCCTCGGTCATCATCAGCGGACGCATTTCAAACAAGCGCGCGCCGATGCCGCGCTGCGCGATTTGCCAAGCCGCTTCCGCGCCCGCCAGCCCCGCGCCAACCACCGTAATCATTTTTTAATTAAACCATGGATGAACACGGATGAACACGGATAAAAAATGCCGCGCAAACCGGGTGTTGACCCCCGCCCGCTGATGGTGTAACCTTCCCTCCAACGACGGGTTTATTATAACATGAACACGCGCCATTTCATCCTCGGCACCATCAGCGGCGTCATCGTTACCGCCGCCGTCATTTGGTTTTGCCAATACTCCGCCGCTGACCGCGCCGTCACCGAACAACACCCCAACCTCCCGCTCATCGCCAGCGTCGCCGCCGCGTCCGTCGCTGACAGCGCGTCACCCGCCAAGCCAGAACCCGTCGACCAGTCCGCCGATTGTGCAAAACTCATCGCCGACCTGCTCGCCTTGCAAACCCAAACTGACGCTCACCTCAACGCCTTGCGCGCCGGCATGACCACCGCCTACCTCGCCACCCGCTCCAGCGAAATCGACCTCGATACGCTGACCGTCAGCGCCAACACCGTCAAACAAGACCTCGCCACCTTCCAGCAAACCTACGCGCAAATAGACCCGCTTATCAACGCCTTCACCCCCGCGCAAATCGACCAGCTCGGCAAAATCAAAGAACAATTCGCCGGCTACCAACGCCTCAGCGATCGCCTCGACAACACCCTCGGCGGCATCACCGAACACCGCGAACGACTCGCCGCCAGCGAAGCCGGCGCCGCCGCTCCGAATCACACCACCTTCAGCGGCTCCGCCGGCGGCGATGTCACCGTCAGCAGCACCACGACGCAAACCGTCACCACCATCACCTCGCAACCCGGCAGTGTATACACCGAATCAGTTTATTACTACACCACCACGCCGATCATCAGCTTCCGGTTCGGCTCCGGTTATTACGACCCGTTCTGGCGCGCCTCCTATTGGCCGCGCCACCACTACAACCGTCCGCCCCCGCGCCCGCCAGTCGCGCCGCCACACCGCCCCAACCAACCGCCACCCGCGCCCAATTTCAAACCGGCCCCCAACAATCCGCCGCGCCCCGCAATCCCCAACCGCCCCGCCCCGCCGCCTACTCGCCCAAATATTCCGCCGCCCGCCAACAATCGCCCCATGCCCTTCAACCCACCCCCCGCCAACTCGCGCCCCGCCCCGCCGCAACGCCCGTCCAATCCGCCGCAACAATTCCCCGTCCAACGCCCCGCGTTCCAGCCCCAGCGTCAAAACCCGCCGCCGCAACAACCCCCGCCCGCCAACCGTGGCGGCGGCTTCAGACCTCGTTAATCATCCCATGACCGACTACGACCTGGCCATCATCGGCGGCGGTTTCGCCGGACTCGCTTGCGCCCAGGCCGCCGCCGCCCGTGGCGCGCGCACCGTCATCTTTGAACGCAAACCCTTCATCGGCGCGAAACCGCACACCACCGGCATCCTCGTCAAAGAAGTCGCCGACCGCTTCGACTTTCCCGAAAAATTCGTCCGCAAAATCCACCGCGTCCGCCTCTACAGCCCCGCCCTCCGCCACATTGATTTGCACTCTCCCGGCTACTATTTTCTCGCCACCGACACCGCCGGTCTCCTCAACTGGCTTGCCGCGCAAGCCGCTGACAATGGCGCTGACATCCGTTGCGGCTCAACATTTTCGCATAGCGAAAAAACCGCCGTCGGCTGGCGTTTGCCCGGCCTGGACGTCAGCGCCCGCTACCTCGTCGGCGCGGACGGCTCGCGCTCGCGGCTCGCGTCCGACCTGAGCGTCAGCGCCAACCGAAAATTTTTGCTCGGCGTCGAGCAAGAATGGCGCGGCATCCGCAACCTCGACGCCGGTTTCCTCCATGTCTTCCTCGACAGCGACCTCGCGCGCGGCTACATCGGCTGGGCGGTGCCCGGCGTCCACGGCGCGCAAATCGGCCTCGCCACCAGCGCGCGCCACGCCCCGCGCCTCGGCGAGTTTGTCAACCGTCTGCGAACAATTTTCGATTTCAGCGCGGCGACTGTCAGCGGCAAGCGCGGCGGACTCATCCCCGCCGGCGGCACATTGCATCATCCGCCACTGTCAGCGGCGTTGTTGCTCGGCGACGCCGCCGGCACTGTCTCCCCGCTGACCGCGGGCGGCATTCATCCCGCGATGGAACTGGGCCGCCTCGCCGGCGTCAGCATCGCCAACCACCTGCTCGACGGCGGCCCCGACCCGTGGCAGCAAATTCGCCGCCAACTCCCGTCCTACGCCGTGAAAAATTTATTGCGCCGCGCCTTCGAGACCTTCGCCCCGCCCAACCCGCTGCTGAACTTCGCCCTTGCCCAGCCGTTGTTCCAGCGTTTTGCGCAAACCGTTTTCTTCCACCATCGCGGCCTGCTGACGCTGGAGGCGTGGAAAGATTTACTTCGCCCGCCGGTGTGTTAAATTCACGCCATGGCACTGGCGCAATTCAATCCCCAAATGAGCGGCTGGAAAAAAGCGACGCTGATACTCATGCTGCCAGTCAGCGCGGCGGGCGCGCTGTGGCTGTTTATCAGCGGCGACATTGGGTACGCGGACAGTCTGGCGCGGCGCGATGAAAAGGATTTTGTTGTCAAAGAATACACCGTCGGCGAGGTCGGGGAACGCGCCGTCCGCGAGCGCGCGCGGACGCTGTTTTCCTACGTGTTCATCAAACCGGCGGGCGCGGATTTTGACCTGAGCGTCAGCGGCAACAGCAACGCGTTCAGCAACGGGCAAAACGCGGAGCGCAACGCCCGGCTTGGCCAAATCAAGACGGGCGGGGTCATTCGCGTCAAAGTCTTCGCTCCGGAACTGGCGGCGGCGGAGCGGAACAATCCGTGGCTGTGGCTGAAACGGTTTGCCACCGCTGACCGCCGGGAAGTGGAAATTTACCGTTTGGAAAAAGACGGCGCCATCATCGTGCCGGACGCTGACATTCACCACTCGGACAAACTGAGCCGCCAGGGCGGCAAACTGGCGGCGACGCGGGTGACGCTGTTGCTGGCAGTGGCGGCGGCGGCGCTGTACTTGATTGGTGTGATGACGGGCAAACTGCGCAAACGCCAGGCGAAATAGAATTTCCACTTTCCGGTTCCCGCGCCGACATGCCAAACATCCCGCTGATGATGACCCTGACCAACAGCGAACTCCGCGACATCAAAGCCGAGGCGCGGCGGCTGGAGCATCCACAGTCAGCGCCAGTTTGAAAAACAATTTTTCAACCGCCCCTATTTCTTCAACGAAAATACCACCGGCTGGTCAAAGGTGTCCGCCACATCCCCGCCGTTTTTGGTGGCGGGCCGGAACTTCCATTGCTTCACCGCCGTCAGCGCCGCCTCGTCCAACGCGGGAAAGCCGGAGCTTTTTTTCACGCGCGCGGCGCTGACCAAGCCCCTGGCGCTGACGGTGACGCCCAGCAACACCCGCCCTTCCTGCCCCCTGGCGCGGGCACCCGCCGGATAGACGGGCGGCGGATTGTGCAAATAAGCGGCTGGCGCCGAGGTCTTCACCCCGCCGTCACCGGCGGCGGGAATTTTCACCGCCAGCGTGCCGGGGGCGCCGATCGACGGCGGCGCGCTCACCGTCAGCGGATGATGCCGCGCCGCGGGCGAGACGGGCAAATCCCGCGGGGCGGGATTGGGTTGCGCTGACGGTGAGGAGGCCGCGGTCAGCGGCGATTCGGTGTCGGGTTCAGGCACTTGGGGCAACTCATCCCGCCCATTTCGCGCTTGCGGCGGAGCCGGAGTTTGCGGCGCGGACAAACGCACCTCCGCCTGCAACACCCGCCGCGCCGCCCGGCCCGCCGCGCCGCCGCGCCCCTCGGTCACGCCGGATTGCGCGCGCCGGAAGTTGCCGCTGACCGTGACCCAGCCGGCGGCGGCGTGCAGCACCACCGACGCTGTCAGCGTCAGCGCGCTAACCTTGAGCACGGGATAATTCATTCGCGAAAAACTTTAGCAAAAATATCCGGCGGCAAAATTCCAAACTCACAAATATTTTTCCGTCAACTCCGGAAAAGCGCAATCCCGGCACTGGTGAAAATCTCGCAGGCAAAAATCGCGGTACACCTGGAGCAGGCCCTCTTGCGCCAGCAGCGAGGTTTTCAACCCGCGCGCATTGCGATTGCCCAGCAGCCGGACCGCGGCGATTTTGGCCAGGCGGTTTTGCTGTCCGCTGGCTGCGCGGCGAAGCCGCTCTTCCGTTTCCCCCGGATTTTCCCGCGCTGACAGCGGCCAGACGGTGTTGAACATCAGCGCCGTCAATCTGCCCTCGCCCAGCAAGCCGGCCGGCGCCGCTGACGGCGAGCTTGCCAGCGTGCAATGTGTGCTCCAAAAATCATGCGTGAGTTCCGCGAAAAAACTTTGCAGCAATTCATAATTCCCGATCCGCGCCAGGCGGGTGAACATGCGCCAGTTCACCGGCGCGGACAGTCGCGCCATCAGCGCCACGCGGCGCTCGGGGCGGTTCAACGGGCGCACGCCCGCCAGGCGCCAGATTGCGCGCGGGATAACACGCTCCTGCCATGCGGCGCGGTATTGCCACCATTCATCCCACAAACGGCGCGCGTATGCCGACGCGGCGAGGCGTTCCGGCAGCCGCGCGCCGGGCATGAAGCCCGCCACGCCGAAGAGCAGCGCCTCGCGCCGCCAGTCCGTGGTCACCGTCAGCAAGTCGCCGACCGTCAGCCGTTGCGCCAGGCCGCGGAACGCCGCGCGGTTTTTCGCGAACCCCAGCGCCTCCGCCACACCCAGCCACAGCGCCTGTTCCACGCCCAGCGCCGCCGCTTTCAAGCGGAACAGTTGTCGCTTTTGCGCGAAACGAAACTCGCCCGCGTCGCGCAAAATTTTCAACACCGCGTCGTCCGTCAGCGCGGCCAAAATCCCGCCGCACCGCCCGCGTTTGGCGCCGAGTTCGCGCTCGCTGAGGGTGGCGGAAAAATATTCGCGCAACTCGGCGGGCGGAAATTTGAGTTGCGACGACAACTCCGCCTGCCGCACCGCGCCGCCGCTGACGGTGACGGGGAAAAACTCCCGCGCCCCCGCGCGCCAGACCACGTGCAGGATGACGTTGTTGTACCGCGGATTGTCAGCGTGGTGATGCTGCCGCCACTGGCCGGGGCTGAGGTCGATTTCCACCGCGCCGGTTTGCAGTTTGCCATTCTCGTCAATAATCGCCGCGTGATAAAAATCCGCCCCCGCCTCGCGGTTCCAAAAACCCGGTTGCACCACGCGGATTTGCCGCCCGTCAGTCAGCGTCAGCGGGTTTTGATAAAGTTCCTCGAACCACAGGCGCTGCACGAACGCCTCGTCCGGCGCGAGGTCTTCCTTTACGGCGCGCGGATTTCGGCTATACTGCATCCAGTCACGGTAATTCATTATGAGCAAACTTTCACTGTTGATGAGCTTGTCAGTATTGGCGGCGGCGGCGAATTTGCCAGCCCAAAATCAAACGCCGGACAACGAACCCGTCGTGCAGGTCGTCAAAAAAGTACGCCCCGCCGTGGTCAACATTTACACCGAGACTGTCCAGCAGCGCATCGCGCAAACCCAAGCCGACGTGTATTTTCATCGCGGGCGCATCGTGCAAATCCCCCTCCGCAGCCTCGGCTCCGGCGCGATAGTCTCGCCTGACGGCTATATCGTCACCAACGAGCATGTCGTTGGCAAGGCGGGCCGCGGGGCCATCAAGGTCACACTCGCTGACGATGAGTCGTACCCCGCGCGCTTGGTGCACGCTGACCGCGACCTTGACCTGGCGCTCATCAAAATTGACACGAAGCGTCCGCTGGCGGCGATTGATTTGGGCAAACTCTCGCCGAATTTGCTGGGGCAGACTGTCATCGCCATCGGCAATCCGGTCGGCTACGAAAGCAGCGTCAGCCACGGCATCCTCAGCGCCGTCAACCGCACGCTGACAGTGGGCGACACCACCTACGACGCGCTGTTGCAAACCGACGCCGCCATCAACCCCGGCAACAGCGGCGGCCCGCTGGTGGACATCGCGGGGCAATTCGTCGGCTTGAACACAGTGAAGCAGGGCGCGGGCGTGGAGGGCATCGGCTTCGCCATCCCCGCCGAGCGCATCGTCGCGTTCGTCACGCAAGCCATCGACATCGCCGAGGGCCGCACACCGGAGCCATCGCCGGTGGACCTCGCCGCTGTGCTGCAACAAAAATTCGGCTTCCACGCGCGGGAAATGGACGCGGCGCTGGCGAAGCAATTCGGCTATCCGCTGGGCAGCGGGCTGATGGTGGACGCCGTGGACGAGGGCGGTCCCGCCGACCAGGCCGGCATTCAAAAAGGCATGCTCCTCCGCAGCGTTGGCGACCGCTACGTGCGTTCGCTGGCCGACTTGCCGCGCAATCTGCAACGCCTGAAATCCGGCGACCCGCTGACGGTGACGCTGTCCTTCTACCGCCAATACGGCGCGCGCAACACCGTCGTCACCGCCTCGGCCAGGTTAAAGGCGCGGTAAGTCACCGTTCAGCGGCGGAGCACGTTGAACGCATCGTCAGCGCCCTCGCGCTTGGCTTCAAGGACAAGGCGCAATAATTTTCCCAACTCGCCGGCGGGAAAGCCTTTTTGCTCAAACCAACACAGATACTCGGCGGGCAGGTCATGCAAACGCCTTCCCGCGAATTTACCGAAGGGCATTTTCCAATCCCGCAAACGCTCCCAATCTTTTCGCGCGGCCTCGTCCATGATTATTCAAACGCGCTGATGACGGGCCGGCCCCAAAAGCTCTCCGGAATCGGAACGCCCAGCAGCCACAGCGCCGTCGCCGCGGTGTCATAAGTCAGCACCGGGGCGCTGATGGTGAGGTTTTTTTTCACTCCCCGGCCCCACGCCACCCACGGGATGTCAACGTCAGCGTGCGTGGAATTGCCGTGGGTGCCGACGGTTTTGCCTTCTTTGTTTGTGATATTGTGCCCGCCGTGGTCCGCGGTCAGAATGAAGACGCTGGCGTTCTCCAGTCCGGATTTATTCACGGCCTCGCGGATGACTGTCAGCGCCGCGTCACAATCAGCGACGGCCTGGTTTTGCTCCGGCGAGCCGATGCCGTGCCGGTGCCCCGTATGGTCAATCTCGGCAAAATGGATGAAGCAGAGCGCGGGTTTGAGCGCGCCGATTTTTTGGGCAAACTCCGCCGCGATGGCTCCGGCATGGGCGCCGACGAAAAACTCATCCACGCTGCCGCTCACCGCCAGGTGTTTGAACTTTTCCTTGCCGACGAACATCGCCGTCGCCAGCCCCTGTTTTTTTGCCAGGCTGAACACGGTTGGCACGCTGACAGTGCCACGCTCCGGCTGATAGTCGTTCCAGTCAACCTGATGCGCTTGAATGCCGACACCCGTCAGCATTGAGGCATGCGACGGCAGCGTGATGCTCGGCACAATCGTGTACGCCTGCCAAGTCGCCGCGCCCTCGGCGAACATTTTTTTGAACTCCGGCGCCGGCCGGTTTCGGATAATTTCCCCGCCGCCTTGGTCAAAGCTGATGATGAAAACGTGTTCCGCCCGCCGTTCCGCCGCTGACCATGAGTTTCCCGCCAGAAAAATTGTCACCATCAGCGGCCAAAAATTCTTTCGTATGAGCGCATGCATCACCGGATATTAACCTCTGCCCGCCCCCGATGGCGACTTAATTCACCCGCTCAAAAATAAAACTCGCCACTCCGCGGCTGTTCGTCTAATTTCATCCCCCTATGGAAATCTCAGAACGCGTAAGTAAATTAACGCCGTCGCTGACGCTCGCCGTCGATGCGAAGGCAAAGGCTCTCAAGGCCGAGGGTGTGGATGTGATCGGACTTGGCGCCGGCGAGCCGGACTTTGACACTCCCGAACACATCAAAGCCGCCGCCATGGGTTTCCTCGAGGCGGGCTTTACCAAATACACCCCCTCCTCCGGCATTCCCGAACTGCGCGCCGCCATTGCCGAAAAATTGAAAAAAGAAAACAATCTCGACTACGAACCAAGCCAAATCATCGTCAACTGCGGTGCCAAGCACTCCTGTTACAACGCGCTGCTGGCGGTGCTCAACCCCGGCGACGAAGTGCTCATCCCCGCGCCGTACTGGGTCAGCTATCCCGAAATGGTCAAACTCGCCGGCGGCGAACCCGTCATCGTGCCGACCACGGCGGAGACCGGTTACAAACTCACACCCGAATTGTTCCGCGAATACACCAGCCCGCTGACCAAGATGGTCATCATCAACAGCCCCGGCAACCCGACCGGCGTCGTGTACACCGAGAACGAACTCGCCGCGCTGGCGGAAGTCGCGCTCGACGATGACATTTACATCCTCTCGGACGAAATTTACGAAAAACTCAT
>JAITHY010000138.1 GCA_031279715.1 Verrucomicrobiales bacterium
GGTAAAATTACCGTAACCCAAATGCAATCCGCGCCCCGCCACCCCACCGGCGTTGCTGCCAGTGGTGTAATTAGCGGTAAAATAAATGAACGCCGGGTTGCCGGGATTAACCCCGCCCGAATCAATAAACGTATCATTGATAATTCCGCCGACCCAGTTGCCCGCCTCATTATACGTGGTTGTCGAGCTTAGAGTTGTGTTGGCCGGCAACTCCACATTCCACTGCGCGTTAACCTGGCTGACCGTCAGCGCCGCCGCGCTCATGGCCACGCTGAACATCACTGCTATTTTTTTACACATAACATCTCCTTGGTTGATTTTTCAAAAACAGAAAAAGCACCGCTGACGGTGAAATAGGATTGAATTTTTAGAAAAATGTGCCTCAGCGCAACGTTAGTTCCGCGAGTCCGCGAGTCCGCGAGTCTAATATGGCTAATATGACCCAAAGTAATCATATCTTGTGTGCTCATATTTAAACTTAATGGCAATGATGTCAAGTATATTTTTTATGTGAGCCTCAGCGGTGTTGCGGCATGACATGAATTTTGCTTTTTTCCCAAAAAACAGTCGAGTCCATTGACTTTTCCGGCAATCGGGCACATGCTCTTCCACTCAATCTTATGCAAATCATGCACAGCGCAAAAGAACGGTTGCGGACAGCTGTCCGCGACATCATGGATTTCCCCAAGACGGGTGTCGTGTTCAAGGACATCACACCCATCATCGAGAACGGACTGTTATTCCGGCTGACGGTGACGGTGTTTGCCGACCATTACAAACGCAAAAACATTGAGCAAATCGTCGCCATTGACGCGCGCGGTTTTTTGTTCGGCAGCGCGCTGGCCTATGTGCTGGGCACCGGCATTTCCGTGGTGCGAAAAAAAGGCAAGCTGCCGTTCAAGACCATCTCCACTTCCTACGACTTGGAATACGGCGCCAGCACGATGGAAATGCACGTTGACTCAATCAAACCGGGGCAGCGCGTGCTGGTCATTGACGATGTGCTGGCCACCGGCGGCACGGCAAAGGCGGCGATTGATCTGGTGCGTCAACTCGGCGGACAGGTGGTGGAATCGGCGTTTTTGATGGAATTGGCATTTCTCAACGGCAAGGAAAAGATTGCGCCAACGCCGTGTTTCTCGATAATCCAATACTAACATGAAATCATTGCTTCACCTATTGCTCATGGTCAGCGGCGCGAGTATGCTCGCCGCCGGGGAACCAACCACTGACCGCGTGTTTCAAGATTACGCGCCGGAATATTTGGAAATCCGCGCGGTCAGCGTGCAAACCGCCGCTGACACCGGCTGGTTCAACAACGGCAAGAGCCGCGTGAAAATCCAGGCGGAGGTGACACAAGTTTACCGCAGCGCGTCGGGCTTGCGGACTGGGCAAAAAATCCAGATTGATTTCGACCGGAAAAATTCAACCGGCTTCGGTGACACCCAGCCGACGGTGCCCGCCGAGGGCGCGGTGACAACGGCGTTTTTGCGGAAAGCCGGGGCAATTTACCTCCCGGCGGCGCGGCAATACACATTCGCCCCGCTGTCACAACAACAATTGAACCAACTCAACCCACGCCGCAATCCGGCGACCTCCGCCACAACGTCAGCGCCGACCCCTCCCGCTGACACTGACCTTCAGCCCCACTCCGAAGACGGCGAAGCGCTGCCTAGCAGATAACGCGCAACTTCTCCCCGCTGACGTTGAACCGCACGGGCGCGACACCCGCCAGTTCACCATCGACTTCCATCGGCACCTCACGGTCAGCGGTGACGGTCAGCGCGCGCGCCTGGAAATATTCGATGTCCTCAAACTTGGTATGCGTCCCGCACAAAATACCCTGAAAATAATGCAGCAAATCCATGTGCGAACGTCTCTTGAACAGGCAGACCTCCAGCAAGCCGTCATCCAATTTCGCGCCGGGGAAAATCGTAAACGGGCCGCCGTAATAACGTCCGTTGCCGATGAGCACGAACGAACCCTCCTCCACCCTGCCCTCCGGCGTCGTCACCGTCAGCGTAGGCGGCGTGCGGACGGCGACCTGCAGGACGGACAGGAAATAACTCAACACACCGATTTTTTTCTTCACGCCAAAATCCGTCGCCTGCACCGCCTCGGCGTCAAAACCGACTCCCGCCAACTGGATGAAATAATGCTCGTTCGCCCGCGCCAAATCAACCTCCCTCACCCGTCCGCTGACGATGACGTCCGCCGCCGCCTCAAGGTCGGCGGGCAGACCCAGTTCCAGCGCAAACACATTCGCCGTGCCCAACGGCAAAATCCCCAGCGCCGCACCCGTCCCCGCGATACCGTTGACCACCTCGTTCACCGTGCCGTCGCCTCCGACCGCGACCACCTTGCCGCAGCCACGGTCAGCGGCGGCGCGGGCCAGTTCACGGGCATGACCGACGGCGCCGGTCTGATGAAACTCAGCGCCGGGAAAACGCCGCCGGATTTTGTCCGCCGATTTTTTCGCGCGTTCTCCCTTGGCAGTTGGATTGAATATGATAGAAATATTGGCTTGGCTCATTGGCTTAAAAAATCGTTGCCGATTGTCGCGCTTGGCTTGCTGGTCATGTGCGGCGCCGGCATATTTTCCGGACAGTTATACCTGAACCGTCCCGCAATGACAGAAAAAATCCGCGCCGTCTTCTCAAAAAAATTCGGCGGCGAACTGACGTTTCAACGCATCCGCCTCAACATCCTCAGCGGGCTGACAGTGCAGGACCTGCGCCTCGCCGCGCCCGACGCCGGGGACAGTCCGTTCCTGACTCTGCGGCGGGCGGACGTGCGCTACTCGCCGCTGGCGTTGCTGCGAAAAAAAATCAAGGTGACGCGCGTGGATCTGCAACAAGCGCGCCTGAATTTCGCGCACCAGGGCGACCGCTGGGTGTTGCCGCAACCGCAAGCCAATTTCATCAAGCAGGCGCTGACGCTGAGCACCGGACACAACACGTTTGTGATTATGCTGGACGACCTCAACCTGCACGACGCCACCGTCAGCGTGCATTCCAGCGCCGCCAGCCAGTTATTGTTCACCGCCAGCGGCATTGACCTGAGCGGACAGTTGCTCGTGCGCGACAATCAGGGCGTGGCGCAAGGCGCGCTGTCCGTCCGCGAATTGAAAATCGGCGAGACGCTGACGCTCGGCGAGGTGCGCGCCGACCTTGCTTACGCTGACGATGAGCTGACGTTCACCAAGTTGCGCGGGCAGGCCTACGGCGGCGCGGCGGAGGGCACCATCGTCATCCCGACCTCGCGGGAAAAAGACAACCCGCATTACGGCGTATGGCTGCATTTCAGCGGTGTCGATTTTCCCGCGCTGATCAAGAGCTTCAACGCCGACCCCGAACTCATCCACGCCAAGGTCGACGTTTATTGCGACTTGTGGGGCGACATCCATCATCCCGGCTTGCTGCAAGGGAAGGGCTGGTTTGAGTCGCGTCAGGCGCGCCTGACGGGTTTCAAGGTGCTGGATATCATCGGCAATTTGCTCAACCGCCCCGATTTGCGCGACACGCGCTTTGACACCGTCAGCGGCTCGTTCAAAATCACCAACGACCAGTTGTCGTTCTACTCGCTGGAAATTATTTCGCCCGACTTGAAAATAAGCGCCGCGGGCAACATCAAATACGACGGCACCATCGACTTCGACGTATTGCTGACGGTGAACCCCGCGCTAACCGCGCAACTGCCGAAAACCGTCGCGGAACAATTCAGCACCCAACCGGATGGCAACCAATCCATCGCCTTCAAAACCAGCGGCTTCCCCGATTCCCCGATTTGCAACCTCGCCGACAAACTCTACGGCAAGCCGCCCGAAGCGCCGTAATTAAGAGAACCTCCGCCCGCTGACGCGGTGACGGTCAGCGCGATGGCAGGGATGAAAACGTTTTTCACGGGGAATGCAAGGCCGCCGCGCGGATTATCGAAACAAATTTTGGCACGGAGAATTAAATTTGCTTTTGGCCGGAGGCTGGTCTTTAATGCTTCGCTTATGAGTGAGGTTCGAGTTCGTTTTGCCCCGTCGCCTACGGGGTTGTTACATGTCGGCGGGGCGCGCACGGCGTTGTTTAATTGGTTGTTTGCGCGGCATTTTGGCGGAAAGATGATTCTCAGAATCGAGGACACTGACACGGCGCGCAATACGCCGGAAGCGGTGGCGATTATTTTCAAAGGCTTGCGCTGGCTGGGACTGGAGTGGGACGAGGGGGCGCAAGAAGGCGGCGGCAACCTCGGCGATTACGGGCCGTATTATCAAAGTCAGCGGTCGGCTGTTTACCAGCAATATGTGACGCAACTGCTGGCGGCGGACCGGGCTTACCGCGAGGCTGACGGCGCAATCCGCTTTCGGATGCCAAAAACGCCGGGCGTGGTGAATGATTTAATTTGCGGCAAGATCACCTTCGACCGCACGACGGAGCCGGACCCGACCATTGTTCGCAAGGACGGCACGCCAGTGTTTCATTTCGTGAATGTGGTGGACGATTTGGAAATGCGCATCACACATGTCATTCGCGGCGAGGACCATTTGTCGAACACGCACAAACACATCGCCCTCTTTGAGGCGCTCGGCGCGCCGCCGCCACGCTACGCGCACATTCCGCTGATACTCAACCCCGGAGGCTCGAAAATGTCAAAACGCGACGAGGGCGCGTCCATCGGCGAATACATCGCGCAAGGTTATCTGCCGGCGGCGGTGCGGAATTATTTGTGCCTGCTTGGCTGGTCGCCGAAGGACAACCGCGAGGTCATCAACATCAGCGAGGTAATTGAAAAATTCGACCTGCCGCAAATCAACCGCGGCAACGCGCGTTTCGACATCAACAAATTGTACTGGATCAACGGGGAGCATTGGAAGTCGCTGACCGTCACCGAATATCACCAGTACGCGCGGGATTATTTGACGCATCGCGGGGTGAATACCGCCGCTGTGGACGAGACTTATCTGACGGGAGTGCTGGATATTGTGCGGGAAAAAATCAAGCTCGGACGCGACTTGCCCGACTGGGTGGAGCCGTTTTTCAACGAGGAATTCGCTTACGATGAGAAGTCGCTGACGGTGACGTTGAAGGAACCGGCGGCAAAGTCCCGGATTGAAAAACTCAGCGCCGCGTTCATGACGGTCAGCGAGTGGACGGCGGCAAAATTGGAGGAGACGCTGAAATCGCTCGCCGCCGCTGACGGCGTAAAAGTCGGCGCGTACGTGCATCCGTGCCGCGCGGGCGTGGCGGGGCGGGCGGTGGGACCGTCCCTGTATCACATGCTGGAGGTCATGGGCAAAGAACGCGCGCTGGCGCGCTTGCGGCGGACGCTGACGGTGATCTTTTAACCTGTCCGTCAAATTGAATATTGGCAATCTCACCGCCAGCGTGCTAAATTTCCCCGCATGACCAAACCGGACGTTAAGGAACAAATCATCGACTTCATGGCAAACCAGGGGATGCGCATCACGGTACAACGTCAGGCGATTGTCGAGGCGGCGTTTAATACGGAGGAGCATTACACGGCGGAAAATTTGCTGGAACGCGCCCGTAAAATCGACCAGTCCGTGTCCCGCGCCACGGTGTATCGCACACTGCCGGTATTGGTGAAAACAGGCTTGCTCCGCGAATTGGACCTGGGCAAAAACGAAATGTATTACGACCCGAATTACGCCAGCCATCCCAATCACAACCACATCATCTGCACCGACTGCGATAAAATCGTGGAGTTCGATGATTATTGCCTGGACGTGCGCGAGAGCTTCATCGCCAACAACCTCGGCTTCCGCCCCGTCACGGTCAAACTCCGCATTGAAGCCACCTGCACGCAATTCGCCAAAACCGGCGCCTGTTCCCGCAAAAATTCTTAAATTAAAAAGAAAAAAGTTGACGTCCGGAGCTTCCGTCGGTAGTATTCCCGACTCACATTATGGCATTAGCAGAGAAAAACACCATTATTGCTGGCAATCGCTTGCACGACAAAGACACCGGTTCCGCCGATGTCCAAATCGCCTTGCTCACCCAGCGCATCAATTATTTAACCGACCATTTGAAAACCGCCGCCAAGGACCATTCCTCGCGCCGCGGCCTCATCACCATGGTCAGCAAACGCCGTCGGTTGCTTGATTACCTGAATCGCACGAACAAAGGTCGTTACGATTCGCTCATCAAGAAACTGAAAATCAGAAAATAAAACCAAGCCGCGGACGGCACACGAAGGCTCCAGAGAACAAAACAATCATCACCATCAGCGGATGCTTGTTTTGTACTCTGAACTTTCTGTGACGCCCTCGCCTTAAAAGTTTAACCGCCGCTGATGGTGACGCGCCGTCGGCAATCACGGTCAAACGCAACAACAGAAAGAACACGCATATGTCAATTCATTCAGTCACGGCGTCAGTCGGCGCCGCTCCAATCAAATTTGAAACCGGTAAAATGGGCAAACTCGCCGATGGCGCCGTCACGGTCAGCCTCGGCGAGACCATCGTCTTCGTCAGCGCCGTCAGCGCCACCACCGTCAAGGACGGACAGGATTTCTTCCCGCTGACGGTGGACTATCGCGAAAAAGCCGCCGCCGCCGGCAAAATCCCAGGCGGGTATTTCCGACGCGAAGGCCGCCCCAGCGAAAAGGAAATCCTCACCGCGCGCATGACCGACCGGCCATTGCGCCCGCTGTTCCCGAAGGGTTATTTCTACGACACACAAATCATCTCCATCCTCCTCTCCGCTGACGGCGCAAACGAGCCGGACATCCTGACCATCAACGGCGCGTCGGCGGCGCTGGCAGTCAGCGACATCCCGTTCGCCGGCCCCATCGGCGCGGTGCGCATCGCGCGCGTTGACGGCCAGCTCATCGTCAACCCCGTCCACGCGCAAATCGAAATATCCGACCTCGACCTCGTGTACGCGGGCACGGAAAACGAACCCATCATGATTGAAGGCTCCGCGCTGCAACTGCCGGAGGAGGAATTTAACAAGGCCCTCGCCTTCGCGCAGGAACAAGTGCGCGTCATCGTCAGCGCCCAAAAGGAACTCGCCGCCGCCGTCGGCAAACCCAAGCGCGAAGTCGCCTTGCTGACCGCGAAGGACGAATTGCTGGAAATCGCCTATGAAGTCGCCGGCAGCCGCATTGAAGCCGCGATTTACACGTCCGGCAAAGTCGCGCGCCAAAAGGCCGTCAGCGCGCTGAAGGAAGAGGTCAAGGCAAAGATTGTCGAAAAATTCCCGGCCGCGACACCGTTTGAAATCACCCAGGCTTTTGATTACCTGCAGAAAAAAGCCTTCCGGCTGAGCATCCTTGACCGTCAGCAGCGTTGCGACGGGCGCGGCATCGGCCAAATCCGCCCGCTCAGCGGCGAAGTCGGCCTCATCCCGCGGGCGCACGGCACGGCGCTGTTCGCGCGCGGCGAAACACAGGCGCTGTGCTTCACCACACTCGCGCCGGTGGACGAGGCTCAATCGCTCGACGCCTATACCGGCGGCGAGAACACCACACGGATTATTTTACACTACAACTTCCCCCCGTTCAGCGTCGGCGAAACCGGTCGCACCGGCGGACTGAACCGCCGCGAAATCGGCCACGGCGCGCTGGCCGAACGCTCACTGGCAGCGGTCGTGCCGCCGGAAACCAAATTCCCCTACGCCATCCGCATCAGCAGCGAGGTAATGGAGTCAAACGGCTCGACCTCGATGGCCAGCGTATGCGGCGGCTGTTTGTCACTGATGGACGCGGGCGTACCCATCAGCGATGTCGTCGCGGGCATCAGCGTCGGCTTGGTCACGGAATTTGACGCTGACAATCAACTCAAACGCCACCTGCTGCTGACCGATATCATTGGCAGCGAGGACCACTTCGGCGACATGGATTTCAAGTTGTGCGGCACCAAGGCCGGCGTCACCGGCTTCCAACTCGACCTCAAGCTGCCCGGCATCCCCGTTGAAATGCTGCAACGGGCCGTCCTGCAAGCCGCTGACGCCCGCAAGGAAATCCTCGCCTTCATGAGCAGCGTGATGGACGCCCCGCGCGGCCAGCTCTCGCAATACGCCCCGCGCATCGAGATTGTCAAGATTAATCCGGACAAAATCGGCCTCCTCATCGGCCCCGGCGGAAAAACCATCAAGGGCATCACCGCCGAGACCGGCGCGGAGATTAACATCGACGACGACGGCACCGTGCGGATTTACTGCAACAATGGCGACGGCATGACGCGCGCCCTGGAAATCATCGACGGCATGACCGCCGAAATCACCGTGGGCAAAACCTACCGTGGCAAGGTTGTCAGCATCAAGGATTTCGGCGCGTTCGTGCAAGTATTCCCCGGCCAGGACGGCTTGGTGCACATCTCCGAATTGTCCGAAACGCGCGTGAATCGCACAGAAGACGTCATCCGCATGGGTGAGGAAATATGGGTGAAATGCATCGGCGTGGACGACAAGGGCCGCGTAAAACTTTCCCGAAAAGCCGCTTTGCGCGAGCGCGGCGAAAAAGCCTGACGCTGACCGTCAGCGTTGAAAAAATCCGGCGTGGCAATCCCGCGCCGGATTTTTTTGCATCCCCAGCGCAATTCATACCGCGAACATTATCCTTGCGCAAAAAAACACCGCGCCGCTGAACAGCCTCATTCTCAGCGAACTTGCGCCAGAGATTCCGCGGGTTATCACGCAACCACCGCCCTCCAGAGCATCATCGGCAACCCCGTCATCCTCAGCAACCGTTTTTCACGCCTCGAAATCCGAATACTGAACCAGTTCCCTCACTAATACTTCCAAGCGACTCACCGACGCCTCCAAATCCACCCGCCAGCCCGCCTCACGGACAGTGGCGCTGGTAATGCGCCCAATGCTGGCAATCTTCAACCCTCGCGGCCATTCACCGTCAGCGACTTTCCGAAATTCCCGCACCGACGAGGAACTGCAAAAAATCACCCAATCCGGCGGCGCCGAGGCGCGCGCCTCGCGCCAACACTCCGCCGCGCCCAATGCTTCCGTCGTCTCATACACGACGAGACAATCCACCTGCCAGCCCGTGCCCGCCAGCCGTGACATCACCGAATCCCGCGCCAGGTTGCCGCATACGTGCAACACCCTGCCAGCGCCGGCATCCGGCCATTCCGCGCACAAATTCTCGGCCGTGTAAACCTTCGGGGTAAAATCCACCCGCAGCCCCAACGCGCGCAGCCGCGCCCGTGTCGCCGCGCCCACGGCGGCGATTTTCAATCCGGCGAGTTCCCGCACGTCACGGTCAGCGAACCAGTTTCTAAAAAAACACTCCACCCCGTTCGGACTGGTGAAAATCAACCAGCGATAATCCGCTGACAATGACGGCGGCAGGCTGACGGTCAGCGGCTTGATTTGAATCAACGGCAACTCCACCACATCCGCGCCATGCGCCGCCAGCAACCGCCGCAACTCGCCGTTCTGCTCCCGCGTCCGCGTAATCAAACACCGTTGCCCGCTCAACGGCCCAAGTTTGAACCAGTCCAACCGCTCCGTCAGCGCCGCCACCTCGCCAATCACAATGACAGCGGGCGACGACAATTTTTGCTCGCTGACGGTGACGGCGATGTTTTGCAAATCCGACACCACACGCCGCTGTCCGGGCAGCGTCCCCCACTGCACCGCC
>JAITHY010000195.1 GCA_031279715.1 Verrucomicrobiales bacterium
CGCCGGACGCCAACGCCATCCCTGTCCCGAAAATTGATGCCGACCTGTCCATGGACGCCGCCGCCTGCATTGGTTGCGGCGCGTGTGTTGCCGCTTGCAAGAACGGCGCGGCGATGTTGTTTGTCAGCGCGAAGGCGGCGCATTTAAACCTGCTGCCGCAAGGCAAGGCGGAAAAAGACCGTCGTGTTCTGGCGATGGTGGAAACGATGGATGCCGCCGGTTTTGGCGCGTGCAGCAACACCTACGCTTGTGAAGCCGCTTGTCCGAAGGGGATTACCGTTGATTTTATCGCCAAGCTGAACCGTGATTACGCGCTGGCTTCTGTGCGCACCAAGCTTTTGGGCGCCGCTGAATCAGTGGATGCGGCGGCGTAAGGCGTCCGCTGATGATGAAATTTCACCGCTGCAAGCGGTGGTACGTTAGTTTTGAGCGTTAAACTCCGCGCTGAGCAAGCAGATGTCGTCGGGGAAAGATTTTTGCTTGGTATGGATTTTGACGCTGTCAATGAGGGCGTTTAAAAATTCCTCGCCATGCAAGGATGAACATTTTTGAACCAAAGCGAGCAAGGTGTCATTATCGAGATTGTTCACTTCATCATCAGCGTCGAGGTCGCACAAGCCGTCGGTGAACAACAGGAGTTTGTCGCCGGGATTGAAGAGCGTTTCCTTGGTTGGATAAACAGGGTCCTCAATCATGCCCAGCGGCAGCGTGGTGGCGGGAATGTGGTTGCCGAGCAGTTCCACCGTGTTGCCCCGCATATGTAACGGCTGAGGATGACCGGCATTGGCAAAGCGAATCTGACGGTTGGCGGTGTCAAGCGTGGCGTAAATGGCGGTGATGAAAATCGGCGTGGGCAGGCGTCGCAAAATTTCATGCAAACGGCGATTCAATCCTTCCAAGAACAGTGTGGGGCTGTGCGCTTTGGGTGTCATTTCATCGACGATGATGCGTTGCATGGCGGTAATCAGCGCGGCGTGGACGCCGTGACCCATGACATCGCACAGGACGATGCCTGCCTTGTGTTCGCCGATGGGGATGATGCTGAAAAAGTCGCCGCCGACCTGTCCGCTGGGGATGTAGCGGTGGGCGAATAACAGTTCACTGTCAGCGGCGCCGGGCGGAAACGCGGGATATTCCTGCGGCAGCAAGGTGCGCTGAATTTCCGTGGCGAAGCTGAGTTCCTCCTCGATTTGATTTTGTTTTTCGGCAAGTTGTTCGGCGTATTCGCGGAGTTTTTCGTTTTTTTCATGCTCGTCAGTGACGTCGCGCGAGATGCCGCAAGTGCCGATGATTTTGCCACTGGCATCCTTTAACGGGATTTTGGTGGTGGAAACCCATTTGACATTACCGCAGGGGAGCGTTTCTTTTTCCAACTTCGCCACCAGTGGCTGGCCCGTTGTGAGCACCCATTGTTCATCCTGGTGCGCTTCCTCGGCGTGTTCCTTGAGAAAAAAATCAAAGTCGGTTTTGCCCACGGACAGCGTGGGGTCGCCGATGCCGAGATGCCTGGCGCAAGCCGGATTGACAGAGAGAAAACGTCCCTCCAAGTCCTTGAAATAAACGGGGTCGGGGATGTTCGCCATCAGCGCCGTCAGCATTTGGTTGTCGAAGGGAGAGATTGGCATAACGTGTGCCAAGCATAGCCGCTGACGGTGACTTGGCAATTATTGTTTCTTTTTGGCAAACCACGCGGGGATGAGCATCAGCAGTCCGAACACCAGCAACACCAAGCCCCACCAGAGGTTGATGTTCAGCGAGCATTGATAGGCGTTGTTGTTGTTGAGCCAGCCTTGTCCCGTGAGCAGCAATCCCAGCAGGGTGAACATATAACCAATTGGCAGTCTAATATCGAGTCCCATAACATGATTCCTTTCAAAGGTTTACCAGAAGATGATGTTGAGGATAAGGCATGCCAGCAGCAGCAGCGTGCCAAGCACGGCGGGGCGGGCGAGCCAGTGCAAATCGTGTTCCTTGACTTTCGGTGTCAGCGAGTATACCAGACCGGTGAGTTCGTTGTCCGATTTGTCGCGTTTGGTGAGCAGCGTGATTGTCAGTGTCAGGGTGAGACAGGCGCTGAACGAACACGCGGCGAGCCAGAAATTTTGCGCCATCTCGCTGGGGAATACCGTCAGCGTCGCAAGCCAGCCGCCTTTGATGCCCGCCGTGCTGCCCGCCGGCAAGGTTAGCCCGTGAAACAGTGCCGAGGATAATGTGCCGCCCAGCAAGCCGAAGAAGGCTCCGTGGCTGGTGGTTCGCGCCCAGAACATCCCCAGTAGGAATGTCGCGAACAGTGGCGCGTTGACGAAGCCGAACACCAGCTGCACGATGTCCATCGCGTTGGAGTAATTACTGGCGACATAGGCGCAGGCGATGCTGAGCAAAATCCCCACCACTGTGACCACGCGCCCCATCCACATATAGTGGGCGTCGTTCTTGTTTTTGGCGAGGTAGGCTTGGTAGAGGTCGTAAGTCCAGACGGTGTTAAAGGCCGTGACATTGCCCGCCATGCCGGACATGAACGACGCCAGCAGCGCCGTCAGCGCCAGGCCGAGCAAGCCCGACGGGCAATATTTTTTCACCAGTGACAAAATTACGCCGTCGTAGTCATTGTCAGCGACTGCGTCCTGCAAGCCGTTTCTAATGGCGCTGCTGTCGAGCTTCTGCTGACTGTCAGCGGCGAGCAGCGCGGCGATTTTTGCCTCGCTCAACTTTGGCTTGATGATTGTTTGTAGCGCGGCAGTGGTGGCGGTGGCGTTCATCCGACCGGCGGCGAATTTTTGAAATGTCTCCACCGCCGCGGGATAAGCCGACTCGCTGATGGCGACTGGTGGCAAGCGGTAATTGTCCTTGCCGATATAGGAAAGTCCGATGGCAATCATCCCCGGTAGAATGACCAAAATCGGGAACAGCATTTTTGGCACCGCCGCAATCAATGGCGTGCGCCGTGCCGCGCCCATGTCCTTCGCTGACATGGCGCGCTGGATGACCAAAAAATTTGTGCACCAATAGCCAAATGACAGGACGAAGCCCAGGCCAAAAATAATGGCGAACCAATCCACACCCATCAAATTTGCGCTGGAGCCGCTGAAGATGGGCTGCCACGCGCTAGTCATGGCATTGGACGCCAGAGCCGTGTCATGCGCCAAGCCCACCTTCGCCGGATCTTGCGCCACGTTGCGCAGCACTTCCTTTAACGTGACCCAACCGCCCATGTCTTTCAACCCCAGCCATACCACCGGTGCGAAGCCGAGTACAATCATGAAAAATTGCAACACCTCCGTGTAGATTGCCGACGTCAGCCCGCCCTTCAGCACGTATATCAACACCACGCCAGAGCAAATCCACAAGCTGAGGTCGTAATTCCATCCCAGCAACTGATGCAATAATTTTGCCAGCGCGTTCATCGAAATGCCCGACGCAAACACTGTCATCACTGCGAAGCTAATTGAGTTCAAGCACCGTGTCCGTTCGTCGAACCGCATCTTTAAATATTCCGGCACGGAGCGCGCCTTCGACCCGTAGTAAAACGGCATCATGAACACTGCAAGAAACACCATCGCCGGAATCGCTCCAACCCAATAAAAGTGGCAGGTGGCAAGGCCATACTTCGCCCCGCTTGCCGCCATGCCGACCAATTCCAACGCGCCGAGATTGGCGGACAAAAATGCCAATCCCGCCACCCACGCCGGAATAGAGCGCCCCGACAGGAAAAAATCGGCGCTGGTTTTTATGTAGCGTTTCAGCGCGAAGCCGATGCCGATGACGAATGCCACGTAGATTAGAATGATGGAATAATCAATGGGTTGAATTTGGATATGCATAAAAACCTCATAAGGTTCTACGCAAATTTTCAGGCATGTCAATTATTGTAATAGATGACTTTTATGCTCACTTGTGCGCGCGAGTTGACAAGGTGTGAAACTTCCCCCATTATAAGCACCCATGAAAACACGATTGATACTGACTGTTTCACTATTGGCAGCGCCATTGTGGGCGCAGGATTTTCAAGCGACGCAAAAGACCAAAGTCACGCCCACGAAGAAAAACGCAGAGCAAATGACCGCCGGCCAGCCGCTGCCGGTGAGGGCGGCAGGTGTGGTGATTATGATATCCGGGCAGGGGTTGCAAGTTATCAATCCACTCGCGGCGAAGGAAGCTGGCGACGGCAGAAAAAACGTCACCGCCAGCTATGTCCTTGATCCCATTCCCGCCAACCATGAAGACCCGAAACCTTGCGGCGGCATCAACATTTTCGGCTGGGAATTTTAATTTTATGACCAAACAAGAGTCCATTCATCGTCTGTTGAATCCCGGCGTTGTCGCCGTCATTCGCGCCAACTCCTCCACACAACTTCTCGATATCGCCAAATCGCTCGCTGACGGCGGCTTGACCGGCATGGAAATTACCATGACCACGCCCAATGCCCTGCAAGCCATTAGCGAGGTTAGCCGGGCGCTGGGAGATAAAATTTTCATGGGCGTTGGCAGTGTCCTTGACGCTGACACTGCCCGTGCCGCTATTTTGGCCGGTGCCGAGTTCGTTGTCAGCCCCATCTATAAGGAGGAAATCATTCGCGTCGCCAACCGTTACGCAAAGCCCATTGTCAGCGGCGCCTACACCCCAACCGAGGCGCTGACCGCCTGCGAAAACGGCGCCGACTTCGTCAAAATTTTCCCCGCTGACGGTCTCGGCGTAAATTACATCAAAGCTCTCAAAGCCCCCATGCCCCAACTGCAAATTATCCCCACCGGGGGCGTGGACGTGAACAATTGCGGTGAATTCATCAAGGCGGGTTGCGCCGCTGTCGGTGTCGGCAGCAGCTTGTTGAAGAAAGAGTTGCTCGCCAACAATGATTGGGTGGGCTTGTCAGCGTTAGCGGCACAATTTGTCGCCAACGTCGCCAAGGCGCGCGCCGAGTTGGGGAAATAATTTAAGCTCAAAGCCGCTGACGATGAAGACGTCGTTAGCGGCTGATCATTTGGTTAAAAACCTTACCGCACCACGCGTGCACTGCCGCCGCCCATGAGCTTTTCCACTTCCTTTAGCGTGGCCATCGATGTATCCCCCGGCGTGGTCATCGCCAGCGCCCCGTGCGCCGCGCCATAATTGACCGCCTGCGCCGCGTCACCAGTGGTGAGAAAGCCGTAAATGAGACCGGACGCGAACGAGTCACCGCCGCCCACGCGGTCATAAATTTCCAAGTCGGGACGATAAATCGCCTCGTAAAACTTCCCGTCATGCCAGCAAATCGCTCCCCATGAGTTAATGGTCGCCGACTTCACCGTACGCAATGTCGTTGCCGTTGCTTTGAAATTTGGAAATTCCCGCACAGCCCGCTCAATCATTGCCTTGAACTGGCCAATCTCAATGTTGGAAATATTCTCATCCAATCCTTCGACCACCAGTCCGAGGCAAGCGGTAAAATCCTCCTCATTGCCAATCATTACGTCCACATACCGGGCAATTTCACGGTTCACTTCCTGTGCGCGTTTTTGTCCGCCGATGGACTTCCACAGCGACGGACGATAATTCAAATCATAACTGACAATAGTGCCGT
>JAITHY010000091.1 GCA_031279715.1 Verrucomicrobiales bacterium
CCATTGAAACAAGCTGTGGCTGAGGATTTGCCCGTGATACAAGGTCGTGCCATCCAGCGGGGTGACGGTTCTGTCAGCGGAGTTGAAACTGGCGCTGAACGTCAGCGGCGTGTTATTGATATATGCGATGTTGCTTCCGCCGCCGTTGAGTTGCCAGTTGGCATCGCCCCAATTCGCATTACCGGAGGCATTCCAATTTAGAGTTCCCGTCCATTGCGCGCTGACGGTGGACGTTGTTGCCAAGACAATCAGCCCCGCAGCCCAAGCCCGGCAAAGCCCGGCAAAGCCCGGCAAAGCCCGGGCAGATTTTAACATATTTTTCCCGACGGATCAATCTGTTGATTTTCATGAATATTCCTTTCATTCTGAAAAGCAAAATCCTCCGATGGTTGCCGCTTGTAAATAAATTATTTATATTACAGTAATACGCTGACAATGGGAAAAAGCTTGCCAACCGGCGGTTGTATTAATAGTAATACAGGCATGTCATTGAAGCGTGTCACACTCAGCGAGCTTGCCCTCGCCGCCAAGGTGTCCAAAAACACCGTTTCGCTGGCGTTGCGCGGCAGTTCGCGGCTGCCGGCCTCGCGACGGCGGGAAATCCAACAACTGGCGCGGCGCATGGGTTACCGAAAAAATCCGCTGATGGCGCATTTGATGGCGGAATTGCGCGGCTCGCGCTCCATCACCTTTCAGGCAACACTGGGGCTGTTGAACGCCAATCTCGCGGAAAACGCTTTTGTCCGCCATCCGACGATTCCCGCTTACATTGAGGGGTGTCACCGTCAGGCGGAGGAGCTGGGATACCGTTTCGACAAATTCTGGCTGCACGACTCGAAATTGGACGGGGAGCGGCTGGGCCGGATTTTTCGCGCCCGCAATATTCGCGGCGCGGTGGTGGTCGGGTTGATGAACGAGAACCATTTGCCGGAGGGCTTTCAGCAAATTTGGGAGAATTTTCCCTGCGTGGTGACCGGTGTGCGGACGCGCGAGCCGGCGTTGTCGTTCGCCTGCGTGGACCATCATATGCTGGTCATTCAGGCATTTGAAAACGCGCGGCGGCTGGGTTACAAACGTCCCGGGCTGGTGCTGGACCCGGTGATTGATCATTTGGTGGAGGGCCGCTTTAGCTCCGGTTATTTTATCGCGCAACAAGCCGTGAACGTCAGCGAGCGGCTCAGGCCGTTTTACAAAATCGCCGCCGCGCGCCGCGACTTGGATTTTTTCAAGCACTGGCTGGACAAAGAGCGTCCGGATGTGATTTTGACGTTGTATAATGTGGTGGCCGACTGGCTGTCAGCGCTGAAGCTCGGCGTGCCCGCTGACATTGGCCTGGTGCAGTTGGAGTGGCGGAAAAGCTCGCCGGACTGGGCCGGCATGAACCAGCATAATGACATTGTCGGCGAGGCCGCGGTGGACATGCTGGTCGGGATGATACATCGCAACGAGTCCGGCATCCCGCAATTTCCGCGCGCGATGCTCATCGGCAGTTCGTGGGTGACGGGGAAGACGGTGCGGGAGAAAATTTGACAGGATGAACACCACAACATTAATGGCCGCGAAAGTTTGATATGAAAATCTGGCTTGGCATAATCGCATCTTTGTTTGCCGCCGCGCGGGTGACTGTCAGCGCGGTGTATTATATTGACCCCGCTGAGGGTGACGACAGCAATAGCGGTGTGCGCGGCTCGCCGTGGCGCGGGTTTGCGCCGCTGGAAAAAATCACCCTGTCAGCGGGCGACCGCGTGGAAATCGCGCGGGCAGGGGAGTTGCGCGACACGCTGGCACTCACCGGCACGGGCAGCGCGCAGATGCCGGTGGTGGTGCGTTTCGCGCCCGGGCGGTACGATTGGTTTCCGGAAAAATTGCTGGCTCGCAAGCTGGCGATTTCCAATGCCAACGACGACCCCAACGGCGAAAAGGCGATTGCGATGGAATTAAAAAATCTCGCCTGGGTTCGCATCGAGGGCGAGGGCGCGGTGTTTTTTTGCCGTGGAAAAATGATGCAGGTGCATTTGGAAAACGCGCGCGACATCGTGTTGTCGGGTTTTGGCTTTGACTATCAGCGGCCGACGGTGTCCGAGTGCAAGGTCGAGTCGCTGAGTGCCAGCGACGCCGTGCTCGCCGTGCATTCTGATTCAACTTATGTTGTGGAGAACGGCAAAGTGGTGTGGGTTGGCGAGGGCTGGCGGACGGAGGCGGACAATTACTGGCAGGTGTTCGACCCGCGCCACAACGCCGTGCGCCGCTGCCGTTCACCGCTGGGCGGCGCTGACGTGGAGGAAATCGCGCCCGGTAAATTGCGCGTGCGGTTTGAAAAAAATCCGGGCTTCGCTGACGGTCAGGTTTACCAGCAGCGCGACGTCCGCCGCGATTACGCCTCGGTTTTTTGCGAGCGCTCGGAGCGGATTGAATGGCGCGGCGTCAAATTTTATTTCATGCACGGCATGGGTGTGGTGTCGCAATTTTCGCGCGATTTGTCGTTTCATAATGTCGAAATTGCGCCGCGCGCGGAGTCGGGGCGGACTTGCGCGGCGTGGGCGGACATGCTGCATTTCTCCGGCTGCGGCGGAAAAATCACCGTGGACGGCGCGCGTTTTTTCGGCGCGAATGACGACGCCATCAACATCCACGGCACGCATTTGCGGATTGTGGAAACCGCCGCGACCGGGCGCGTCAAAGCGCGTTTCATGCACCCGCAGACCTTTGGTTTTCCCGCCTTCGCTGACGGTGACCGCGTGGCGTTCGTTAACAGCAAAACCCTGCGTCCTTACGCCGAGACGACCGTCAGCGAGGCGAAGATGCTCGGTGACCGAGAGATGGCGCTGACGCTCAGCGACCCGCTGCCGGACAACATCGCCGCTGACGATGTGCTTGAAAATGTGACCTGGACACCGTCAGCGGAAATCAAAAACTGCACCGTCGAGGCCATCCCCA
>JAITHY010000141.1 GCA_031279715.1 Verrucomicrobiales bacterium
AACGTCAAAGCCGGCAACGTGAAAAGCATCCTCACGCCGGGCGATGTGGTCTTTGAAGTCAGGCGGACCAAGGCGGGAGGACCCCACACTTCACCGGAGCCAGATGAAATTCGCGGCGACGGCAAACTCGCCATGGACGGCAACATTCACAGCAAACATTTCAACGCCGGGCAAGACGCTGACGGTGGCAACCCGCGCGGCGTTAACACCGGCTTGGTCATCACGCCGAGGCCGAACCACGCGCCCGTCACCGCCATCCAATTCGCCACCGCCAACGACATGGTGGACCGAGACCCGCTGGCAGTCACCGTCGAGGGCGCGGACAACGCTGACGGTCCCTACACCTTGATCTATCGTGGTTCCAGCGGTTTGTTGAAAACACTGGAGCGCGGACAATGGGGAGGGGTGGCGGTTTTTGAAAACACCCGCGCCTGCAAAGTGTACCGCGTTTTGGTCACTGAAACTCGCGGCGACAACGCTGACGCTGTCCAATTTGGCGAAGTCCGGCTGGGAACTTATACTGGCGAAAGATAACAAAAAAAACATTTATGGTTGCCAATTCTGATTTTCATATTTTATTTATAATCTGATTAACAATTAATTTTATAATATGAAAAGCAAAACATCAAAAATCAAGATCCTGCCGGTAAGATTGGAAGGCGAGTTGCTCTCGCGGCTGGAGGATTTTCAGGCCCGCACCAACTTGAGCAAGAATTACATCATTCGCCAGTCCATTAATTACACACTTAAAAAAATCCACAATAACGAGGCGAATATTTTTACCGCGGAGTAAGATTGGCGGGGATTATTTGGTTGCGTTGCCGTCTGGTTCCACAGATGGCGGCGGGGTTAGCGCGGTTAAATCCTGGAGGAGTTGGTTCATGATGCCGGCATAGGCGGTGTTCCAGGAAGTGGCGACATTATCAGCGGTTTTTTTGGCGATGGGGATGGACTCGCTATAAGTTTTGGAAAACAGGATGGGGCGTTCCAACCCTTTTTTCGGGTTGTGAGAAAGGTTGAAGTTGATGGTCAGCGTGGCGCGTGGATTTTGCGGATTGCGGAAATCGGCGTAGAATTGGGAGACGTCGGCGACAAGGGCGTAGTCGGAGACCTGGGAACTTTCCGGCATGAGGACGGTTTTGAACAGACCGGAATTGCGCAGGGTGTCGCGGGTCAGGGAGGTAAGTTGCGCGCGCGGGGAGAGTTTGAATTGGTGGTAAAAATCCGTCTCGTAAGTCAGGTCGCCGGTGCGGTAGTTGAAATTTTTATCCTCATAGTTGGGGTTTAGATAGAAGTCGCGCACGAAGACGGAGCCGAATTTGGGATCGGCGACGGGCTGGCCGACAGCGGGGACGGTGAGGCTGTAGTAGGTGATGTCGAGTGGTTGTTTGCCAAGACAGGCGGCGAGCAGGGTCACGGTCAGCGCGGCGGGAAAAAGTTTCAGGCGGGTGTTCATGATTATTTTTTCTCCAGACTTTTGGCGGGCGGCGGCTGTGTGCTCCAAATGACTTGTGAGGGGTCGTTCTTGAGCCACGTGGCGACGTCCTTGAAATCCTCGGTGATGACGCGGAAGTTGTCCACGACGCCGGTGAGGTTCATGTGGTTGATTTGTTGCACCAGGATGTTGAATTGCTGGCTGTTTTGGTCAAATTGACTGATGAGGGTCACCAATTTTTTTTGGATTTCGTCGAAGTCCACCTTGCCGAGGCTGCGCAAGGTTTGGTCGATGGAGTTGACGATTTGCGTGATGGTTGAGCTGGTGGAGGGGATGTAATAGTAACGCGGCTGCCAGTTGATGGGGGGCGGCGGTGTGATGGATTTTTCATCGGGGCGGTCGATTTCCAGATAGTTGCCGCCGACGATGCCGGACATGTCCACGCGGACGCGCATGCCGCGTTTGACGGCGGCATTGAGGTTGTTTTTGAAATCACCTTGCAGCAGGCCGGTGAGCATGGATTTTTTGATGTCGAATTCGACCAGGATATAACGGTAGCGGTTGGGCGTGTTGACATCCATGCTCAGCGGCGGTTCGGGATACACGTTGGGGGTGAAGTCGATGCGTGTGACTTTGCCCATGGTGACGCCGCGAAATTTGACCGGCGCGCCGATGCCGAGGCTGCCGATGGTTTCGTCAAAGTACGTTTCAAAATGAACTTGCGGCTCGAACCAGTTTTTGGCGCCGAGGGCGAACAAACCAAGCAACAGGACAACAAATCCGCCAATGACGAAAATGCCGATGCGATAATAGTTGACGTCCGAGTTCATGGTGGTGTCCGGTTGATTGTGTCGGTTAAAGGTTGGCGGTGAAAGAAGCTTTTGACAAGAGCATTCGGCGGGTGATCACGAAGGTCAGCGGGCTGGCCGCTGGCGATGATGCCCTTGGTTTTGGCGTCCAGCATGATGCAGCGGTCCGCCAGCGCGTAGATACTCGCCAATTCATGGGTGACGATGACGAAGGTGACGCCGAGATTGCGGGACAATTCGATGATGGTGGCGTCCAGGCCGGCCGAGGTGATGGGGTCCAGCCCCGCGCTGGGTTCGTCGAGAAACACGATGGCGGGGTTCAGCGACAGCGCGCGGGCGATGGCGGCGCGTTTGACCATGCCGCCGCTCAGCTCCGACGGCAGCTTGCCCGCCGAGTCTTGCAAGCCGACCAGCGCGAGCTTGTCAGCGGCAGCGGCGTTCTTGGCGCTCATCGTCAGCGTCGTGTATTCATCCATCGGCAGGCGCACGTTTTCCTGGATGGTCATCGAGCCGAACAGCGCGCCGCTTTGGTACATCACGCCGATTTTGCGGAGGATGCGGTTGTAGGTTTTTTCGTCCGTTCCGGAGAATTTTTCGCTGTCGATGAACACCTCGCCCTCAGCGGGCTGGTACAAGCCAATCATGTATTTCATCAGCGTGCTCTTGCCGCAGCCGGAGCCGCCGAGGATGACAAAAATCTCGCCGCGCTTGACCTCGAATGAAATTTTGTCCAGCACGGTGCGCTCTCCGTACCTGGCGGTCAGCGCGCGGACGCTGATGATGGGCTGGTCGCTGGTGTTCATCAGAAGGGCAGTCCTTTCGCGCGTAATGTGGTGGAGATGAAGGTGAAAATGCAGTCGCTGGCGATGATGAGAATGATGGAACTGACCACTGCGCGTGTGGTGGACTGACCGACAGCGGCGGCGCCCGCCTTCGTTTGGATGCCGCGCAAACAGCCGACGCCGGTCACCAGCACACCGAAGAAAAACGACTTGAGCAGCCCTTCCATTATGTCGGTCACGTTGCAGTAATTGGTTAATTCCGTATACAACGCTGACAGTGAGTAGCCGTTGCCGAGCATGACCGCAAAACTCGCCGCCACGCCGAGCAACATCGAATAAATGGTCAAAAACGGCATCGCCCAAAAACCGGCGATGACCCGTTCCACCACCAAAAACCGCACCGGATCCAGGCCCATCGTCTTCAGCGCGTCGAGTTCCTCGTTGACCTTCATCGTCCCGATTTCCGCCGCGAAGGCCGAGCCGGTGCGCCCCGCCAGCAGGATGGCCGTCATAATCGGGCTGAGTTCGCGGAACATAATCAGCGCCACCAAATAAATCACGTGAATGTCAGCGCCATATGTTTTCAACGGCCCAACCGATTGCGAGGAAATAATCAGCCCCGTCAGCAAGCTGATCAGCCCCACGATGGGCAATCCATCCACAGCGGCAGTGTGAAAAATTTGCAGGATTTTTTTGATGTGCAACTGCCGCGGACGCCGCAAGACTTGCCCCAACGCCACCGTCAGCTGGCCGAGAAAAACCACCTGGTTTTGCAAATCCCTCACGATAGCGCAGGTTTTCTCACCGACGGTGGATGTAAGCGTGGAAGCCATAAGCTGATAATGTACCAAGTTGATACCGCACTTTTTCCCGCAGGGCAAAGAAAAAAAACGGTTTTCCGGCTGTAACATTTTCACTGTCAGCGGGTTTAATTTTGCAATGGAGCTTGTTTCCAACTGGTCAATATTCACCGATTATGCTGTGATGAAAGCGCCGATGTCCGGGGAATCGCCACAGATTGACGCTGATTATGAGCTGGTGACCGCCAGCCGCGCGGGCGATGACGCGGCGTTCGCGGTGTTGCTGCGGAAGTACCAGGCGCGGATTTTGAAGATGGCCTACCGGTTCGCGGTCAATGACAGCGACCAGCAGGATTTGGCGCAGGAGATTTTTATCCGGCTGCACCAAAAACTGGGCGCGTACAAGGTTGGCGCGCCGTTCGAGCATTGGTTCATGCGGCTGGCGCATAATTTTTGCTGCAACTGGGTGCGCAGCCGCCAGCGGTACGAGCGCAACAAGATGGACGCGGATTTCGTTTTGGAGACTGTCAGCGACGACAGCCAGGAGCGCCGATTGTCGCGCGAGGAGGCGCGGCGGATGCTGAACTTCGCGCTCGGCGGCTTGCCGCCGCTGGACCGGCTGATTATCACGCTGCTGGAGTTGGATGAAAAATCCGTGCGCGAGGTGGCGGCGGAGACCGGCTTGTCGGAGGCGAACGTGAAAGTGAAAGCGCACCGCGCGCGCAAGAAAATGGAGGAAAATTTGAGGAGTATTTATGAAAAATAACGAAATGACTGACCGGTTCTGGGCACGGCTGCGACACGCTGACCGTGACCAGTCGCGGCTTGAATTCGGGCTGGAGACGCGGGTGCTGGCGCGCGTGCGGGAGAGCCGCCAGACCAGGCCGCTGTCGCTGTTGCAACTGGCCGGGCGCTTCTGCCTCGGCGCGTTGTGCGCGCTGTTGCTGCTGGGGCTGTATTTGCCCGCGACGGTGAACGCGATTGAGTTTTCCAATTTGGTGCGCGCCGCCGCCGCTGACGATGGCGCGGACTTGGCCGCCTTTTTCAACGGAGACACGCCATGAACACCGTCTGGATAAAAATCAAACCGTGGCTCGGTCTGGCGTGCGTGTTTTTGATCGGCGCGCTGGTTGGCTCGGCGCTGACGGTGACGATGACGCAAAAGCATTTCCGCGCGATGGTGCGCAACGGCCCGCCGCCGCGCTCCGCCGAGATTGTGCTCAAAAAATTGTCGCGCGATTTGGAGTTGAGTGAACAGCAGCGGGCGGTGATTGCGCAAATTCTGAAAAACGGCACGCCGCTGATTTTCAAAGCCAATCGTGACCGTGACGCGGCGATGAAAAAAATCTTCGAGGACACGCGCGGAGAAATCCGCGCCGTGCTCAATCCCGACCAGCAGGCGAGGTATGATGAGATGATGCGGCGCATCGCCGAGCGCTGGGAGCGGCGGCGTCATTAGCGGACGGTCACAAGGTCATCGTCAGCGATTGGGCTTAACCCGCGTTTTGGTGCGAACGCGGGTGACGCCGGCAATGGGCGCAACTTTTTGATTGTCATCGTCAGCGGACGGGTTAGATTTTTCCGCAAGGGGAGTCCGCCGTTAGCGGGCTGAGAGTTCGGGGTGCCGCCCGATGACCCGTTGAACCTGATACGGGTCATGCCGGCGTAGGGAATTGACACAAGTCATTTTTTTCACGGTTGAACGTGTCGCCAATTGAGGGACGCTGACCGTGATGAATGAGCAGACTGACGCCGAGGGTGGAAAAATTTTACAGTTTCCGAATTCCAGGAAAATTTACATTGAGGGCAAATTGCCCGGCGTGCGCGTGCCGTTTCGCGAGGTCACGCTCAGCGGCGGGCATGAACCGGTGCGGGTGTATGACACCAGCGGGGCGTGGTCGGCGCCGGAGTTCCACGGGGACACGCGGCGCGGGTTGCCGGCGTTGCGGGCGGGGTGGATTGGGGAACGGCGCGGGAAGTCGCTGCCAGTGACGCAACTGGCGCTGGCGCGGCGGGGAATTATCACGCCGGAGATGGAGTTTGTCGCGATTCGGGAGAACATGAGGTTGCAGGAGCGCGGCGCTGATGTTGAGATGGCCGCTGACGGTGAGCGGGATTCATTGCGGCGGCAGCACGCGGGGGAATCCTGGGGCGCGGCGGTTCCGCGCGAGATTACGCCGGAGTTTGTGCGCGAGGAGGTGGCGCGCGGGCGGGCGATGATTCCCGCGAATGTCAATCATCCCGAGGTGGAGCCGATGATTATCGGGCGGAATTTTTTGGTCAAGATTAACGCGAACATCGGCAACAGCGCTGTGTCCTCGTCCATTGAGGAGGAGGTGGAGAAGTTGCGCTGGGCGACATTGTGGGGCGCTGACACGGTGATGGATTTGTCCACGGGGAAAAATATTCACGCGACGCGGGAGTGGATTTTACGGAACTCGCCGGTGCCCATCGGGACGGTGCCGATTTATCAAGCGTTGGAGAAAGTCAGCGGGCGGGCGGAGGAATTGACATGGGAGATTTATCGCGACACGCTGATTGAGCAGGCGGAGCAGGGGGTGGATTATTTCACAATTCACGCGGCGGTGTTGAGGCGTTTCATTCCGCTGACGGCGCGGCGCATGACAGGCATCGTCAGTCGCGGCGGGGCGATTTTGGCGAAATGGTGCCGGGCGCACAACCAGGAGAATTTTTTGTTCACACACTGGGATGAGATTTGCGAAATCCTCGCCGCGTATGACGTGGGTGTGTCCATCGGCGACGGCTTGCGCCCCGGCTCGGTGGCGGACGCCAATGATGAGGCGCAATTTGGCGAGTTGCAGGCGCAGGGCGACTTGGTCAAGCGCGCGTGGGCGCGCGACACGCAGGCGATTTGCGAGGGGCCGGGGCATGTGCCGCTGCACATGATTCAGGAGAATATGCGGCGGCAATTGGCCTGGTGTCACGAGGCGCCGTTTTACACGCTTGGACCGCTGACGACGGACATTGCGCCGGGGTACGATCATATCACATCGGGCATTGGCGCGGCGATGATTGGCTGGTACGGTACGGCGATGTTGTGTTACGTGACGCCGAAGGAACATCTTGGCTTGCCGAACCGCGACGATGTTCGCGAGGGGGTGGTGACGTACAAAATCGCCGCGCATGCCGCCGATCTGGCGAAGGGGCATCCCGCCGCGCAGTACCGCGACAATGCCTTGAGCAAGGCGCGCGTTGAATTTCGCTGGGAAGACCAGTTCAACCTCAGCCTTGACCCGCTGAGGGCGAGGGCGTTCCATGATGAAACGTTGCCCGCTGACGGCGCGAAGTCGGCGCATTTTTGTTCCATGTGCGGACCGAATTTTTGCTCGATGAAGCTCAGCGAGGAGGTGCGGCAGTGTGCGCTCGCTGACAATGGGAAAGTCAAACCGTAGATTATCCCGGATTGTCAGAGTGGTTTTTGAGCGATGGTTGCCTATACCTCGCTGCAGCCGGATGTGAAGGCAAAAAATGTAAAAATCAGCAAAAAAAATGAAATAAAATTGTTGACAGGAAAGCCGCTGACGATGAGTTTTGTTTAATTTATTGACGCTGTAAAAATCGTTGTAATTAGATGATAATCAGTTTGTTATGTTTTAGCCAAAGGACTTGTTGACCAGTTATTCACATTTATATAAGTCATTGAAAAATCCCTAGATTACGATTGGGCGACGAATCGGTGACGGAATGATTTTTT
>JAITHY010000142.1 GCA_031279715.1 Verrucomicrobiales bacterium
CAAAAGAACATTGATTGACACGGATATTTTTTGCTTGGAAAAAACTGTGTGCAGGCGGGCGTCTGTGGTTAGTATCATCCAATGAAAATCATCGGCATTGACCCGTCCATCCGCAGCACAGGTTACGGCATCATTGAGAGCGACGGCAGGCGACTGTCAGCGGTGGCGTTCGGGACGATTCCGAATCCGGTCAAGCGCTCGCCGGAGGCCAGCCTGTTGAACATCGTGGAGAGGTTGCGCGACGTGCTGCGGGAACACAGGCCGGAGCAGGCGGCGATTGAAAAAATCATTTTTGTGCAAAGCGTGCGGACGGCGATTATCATGGGCACGGCGCGCGGGGCGGCGCTGGTGGCGCTGGCGGAGGCGGGGTTGAGCGTCAGCGAGTATCCGGCGAAGTCGGTGAAGATGGCGGCGACAGGACGCGGCGGGGCGCAGAAGCAGCAGGTTGGTTTTATGATGCGTGTGCTGCTCGGCTTGAAAACCACGCCCAAGCCGGACGAGGGCGACGCGCTGGCGATTGCGCTGACTCACGCGCGGAGTCTGGCCTTATGAAAAATACCCGCCGCTGAAGGTGACGAAGGACTGGTCGGCGGCTTCGTACCACAGGTCGTGCCCCTCGCGGCGGGCGCTGACGGTGAAGTTTCTCAGCAGCAGCGTCAGCGCGCCGACGCCGTCGAAGTAGAAGGCGTTTTCGATTTCATGCAAGTGGCGGATGAAATCGTTGAGGCGGTCACTGCGGCAGCGGCGCCACAATTCCGCCTCCCAGTTTTGCACGGTGGCTTGCACCTCGCCGTCAGCGGGAAAATGGTGGTCAAAACGCGGGCCGACATGACAGCCGTCAATGCTGGCGATCAGCGCGGCGTCACCGTCGGCGTGCTGTTTGAAACTGTCGGCGACGGCCCTTCCGAAACGAGTGATGGGATGATCGGCGGCGGGGAGTCTGCCGCTGACGATGGTGTCGTGCAGTCCGCCGAGCAGGACGGGAACGATTTTAAATTCCGCATTTGGAAAATACAAGTCGCGCAACGCTTGCAACCAGACGACGACGAACTCGATGGAATGTTCGCGCCGCCACGCTGATGGTGAGCGTGACAACTCAAGGCCGGTTGCGCGTTCCATCATTGCCAGCGTCTCGCGGTCTGCGGTGGTCCGGCCCAGTGGCGTGAGATAGTCGGCGGCGACGGCGCTGAATTCATGCGGGCATTGGTGGCCGACGCCGAGGAGGTAAAAAATTTTCGGGAAGCGTTTGGTGTTGAGCAGATGCGCGTAGGCGCGTGCGTAGAGGCTGAGGTTGACGGGAAAGTCAATGTGCGGGACGAGCAGCAGGCTGGCGGACACGGCGTCGGCGCGTTCGAGTTCGCGTTGGAAGAGGCGCAGCAGTTTGCCGCGGTCGGCGGGATAGGATTGTCCGGCGAATGCGGCGGTGATGGCCAGCGATTTCACGCCAAAGGGTAACATGGATTGGCGCGGATTTTCACGGATAATTTTTTGTCATCCCAAGCGGGGCCGGGCTGTGTTAAGCTGGGCCTCTCATGAAGCCGCCGGAACTGGATTTTGAGTTGTTGTCACGCTACAGCGTGGCAGGCCCGCGCTATACGAGTTATCCAACGGCGCCGCAATTTTCCAACCAATTCACAGGCGAAGATTTGCTGCGTGAAATTGCTGACGCTGACGCCCGCCCGCTGTCGCTGTACGTTCATTTGCCGTTTTGCGCGTCGGTGTGTTTTTATTGCGGATGCAATGTGACGTTTACCGCCGACCGGTCACGGTCAGCGGCTTATGTGCGGACCTTGTTGCGCGAGGTGGATTTGACGCGGGAGCATTTGTCCGCCGGACGCGAGGTGGCGCAATTGCATTGGGGCGGGGGAACGCCGACGTTTTTCGCGCCGCGCGAGTTGGATGAATTGATTGGCGGCATCGGGGAACGCTTCCGTTTCGCCGCTGACGCTGAGCTTGGCGTGGAGGTGGACCCGCGCGCGACGACGGCGGAGCATTTGCGCGTGCTGGGCGCCGCCGGGTTCAACCGGCTGTCGGTGGGAATACAGGATTTCGACGCTGATGTTCAGCGGGCGATTCACCGCGAGCAGTCGGCGGAGCAGACGCTGACGGTCATCACGGAGGCGCGGCGGCGCGGGATGCGGAGCGTGTCGGTGGATTTGATGTATGGCCTGCCGAGGCAGTCGCGGGATTCGTTTGCGCGGACGCTGGACCTGACGCTGACGTTGAACCCCGACCGGCTGGCCTTGTTTAATTTTGCGTATTTGCCGGGAATGCTGCGGCATCAGCGGGCCATCAAGGCGGCGGAGTTGCCGTCGCCGGCGGTGAAGCTGGCGATTTTTCAACTGGCTGTGGAGCGACTGTCAGCGGCGGGTTACGAGTATGTCGGAATGGATCATTTCGCCCGCGCTGACGATGACTTGTGCCGCGCGCAACGAGAGGGGAAATTATCCAGGAACTTTCAAGGTTATTCAACTCACGCCGACTGTGATCTGCTGGCCTTTGGCGTGTCGGCGATCAGCTCGCCGGGGCGGGTGTACGCGCAGAATCACAAGAATATCAATGATTACATCGCGGCGATTGAAGGCTCACGGTCAGCGGTTGCGCGTGGGATCCGGTTGACTGATGATGACGTGTTGCGTCGCGAGGTTATCATGCGCTTGATGTGTGATTTTGAGTTGGATACGCTGGCGGTCGGCGAGAAATTTAAAATCGATTTTTTTAAATATTTTGCGGCGTCATGCTCAGCGCTGAAGCCGCTGGTGGCGGACGGTTTGCTCGTTGTCAGCGGCGGCAAAATCACCGTCACGCCGACGGGCAGGTTTTTGATTCGCAACATTGCGATGTGTTTTGACGCCTACTTGAAGGCTCGTCGCCAGCGGTTTTCCAAGACGGTGTGAGGATGCGGCGGCTCACCGTCAGCGCTTGCGGGTGATTTCTTGCTCATACACCGCGAAAATTTTCTCGAACGATTTCTCCCAACTGTACTCCGCCAAAACCCTCGCCGCTGCCGCCGACCCCAAGGCGCGGCGGTCAAGTTGCGCGTAGCGTTTAATCGCCGCTGCCAGTGACGCCGGCGTGTTCTCCTCCGCCCAATGCTCCAGTCCGGCGAAAATATTCGCGTCCATGTAACTCCCGCGAATCCCCGCCACCGGGCACCCGCACGCCTGGCTCTCCAGCGTCACCAGCCCGAATGTCTCGCACACACCCGGATGCACGAACAGATCCGCCGCGCGATAATACCGCGCCAGTTCGCTGCCGTTCGCGCGGTACGACAGCCAGTGCAAACGCGGCGTTTCCGCCTGCGCCGTGAGCACCAGCGGGCGTTGCGCGCCGTCGCCGATGATGAGCAGTTCAAATTTCACCGCCGTGTCCCGCGCCAAAATCTTGAACGCCTCCACCAGCGTCCTCGTATTTTTCTCACCGGCAAGCCGCCCGACATACAATAAAAAAATTGAGTCGTTGCTGATGTTCAACTTGCGCCGAAGCTCAGCGTCAGCGGCAGGGTCACTGTCAGCGGGATGAAAAATTTCCGTGTCCACACCCAGATGCGTCACCTCCGTCCGCGCCACGCCCCATTCGCGCAACAACCGCGCCAAATACCGCGACGGCACCAGCGCATTGTCAAACGTGTTGTAAAGCCGCCGGATATAATCCTGCGCGTAAGCCATCCCGACATCGCGCAGCCACGGCCCGCAATATTTGAACACCGTGCGCAGATACGCATCGGGAAAATGCGAGTGGTAAAATCCGACCACGGGAATGTTCAAATCCGCCCCCGCCTGAATCATGCGCCAACCGAGATGATACGGGTCGCCTGACTCGATAATGTCGGGTCGCTGTTCATGAATCATCCGCGCCGCCTCGTGCAAGTGCAGCAAAATGCGGTAGCGCGACGTGCGGTTGATTTTCGGCGACGCAATTGTGCAAGTAGTGAGCCGCCCCTCGCTGACCGTCAGCGTGCGTTCGCCGGGGATAATCAACACATGCTCATGGTTCGTGTGGCGAAGGATGAAATTGCGTTTCTCGGTAAGATACCGCCGCACCCCGCCGCTGACCTCGGAGTAAAATTGTGTCGCGTCGCAAATTTTCACCGGGAGAGTTTAACGCAACCTCGCGGTACGCGCAACCTTGGCGGTGCATAGGGGAACTCCTGTCACGAAGACACAAAGGCACGAAGTTTTTAATGCTTCGTGCCTTCGCGTCTTTGTGACCTGAGTTATTTTAGAACTGGTATCTGTAACCGGCGGTCAAGCCCCACGGTTTGTCGTACTTGTCGCCGCAGGAGGCTTCGTAGTCCAAGTGCAACTGGTTGTGGTTGTCCAACTGCCAGATGATGCCGGCGCCGAGTTCGGCGCGTGCTCCATCCAAGTTCGGGCGTTGGGATTGGTAGCCGCTGGTGATTTTGCCGCCGGTGCTGAGCATTTCTACGCCGCTGATTTTGACGTAGGGTTGTAATGCGCCGCCGTTTTTGAGTTTCAGCGTACGGCCTGCTACTACGCCTGCGCGGAGTTGGAAGGCGTCTAGGTCGCTGACATTTAGCTGCTGACCATTGCTCACGCTGTAGTCGCTGGCGAGGATGTGGACGTAGTTGGCTTGCAGCTGGGGTTCGATGAACCAGTCGTCTTGGAATTTGAATTGTTTGCCGAGTTCAATTGAACCACCCACGCTCCAGTTGTTGTACTTCGCGTTGAAGTAATCGATGCCGCCGTGGTAACCCTTTAACTCGTGGTCGGAGTATTGGGCTTTCAACGTCGCATCAATGTACCAGCCGTTGTTGTTCAGCAAGCTCGCATACAAGCCAGCGTAGTAGTTGTGCAGGTTGCTTTCGCTACCGTTGTAACGGTGGTCAGTGTTAGCGGCGCCGTAGCCGGCGAAGACGCCAGTGTACAAGGTGTTGCTGTTGTTCAGCGTGAACTTGTGGTCTGTACCGATGTCGGTGCCGTAGATGTATTGTTTGAAGCCGCGGCCGGTGACGTCGGCGCTGTAGTTCAGTTGTTGTCCGTAGCCTCGGATCCAGATGTTTTCGATTAACTTGTCTGCGCTGAGGGTGACGGATTTGTCGTCTTTGCCAGCGAGGGTCTGGGTGTAGGCGTCGTTGAGCAGGCGCAGGTCACCCATGCGTTTCAACAAGCTGTTTTGTTGGGCGAACCAGCTGCCTTTTTGGGCGGTGATGAGGCCGGTGGTCAACGCGCTGACGGTGCTGCTTTTGCCGTTCTTGCTGACGCTCAGCGTGCCGTCGGCGCCGGGGGTGACGACCAGTTGTTCCAAGCCCCAGTCCACGTTGTCCCAGTGCCAGTCCCCGGTGCCGGGGCCGGTCACCAGGCCGCCCAGGATGTCGTTCGGGTTGCCCTTGCCGTCTCCCTCGGTGTTGACGTGCACGGTGCCGTTGCCGGTGGCGCTGCCGGTGACGGTCAGGTGGGTGCCTTCGCCGGTGTCGGTGTTGACTTCGAGGTTGATCTGGCCGTCGTTGTGGAGGTTGTCGATGATGCTGTTGGTGTCGGTGAAGGTCCAGCTGCTGGTGTTGTCCATGTTCAGGTTGCCGTGCTGCCAGTTGCCGCGTCCGTGGGAGTCCGCGGCGAGGTTCAGCGCCAAGGCGCCGCCGCCGTGGGTGATGTTGCCGTCGTAGCGGGTGTGATTGGTCATGTTCAGCGCGATGGCACCGGTGCCGCTGGTGGTGATGTCGCCCGCCATGGTGCTGCTGTTGCTTAGGTTGACGGTCAGCGTGGAGCCGTCGCCGCCGTTGATGTTGCCGGTCAGCGTGCTGTTGTCTTTGAGGTCAACGGTGACGGTCGCGTTGTGGTCGGTGTTGATGTCGCCGATGATGGCGCTGTTGTCCACATGGATGTTGGCGACGGTTCTTCTGTCAAAGCTCACGATGTCGCCGCTGCTGTTGGTGCCGGTGAGGATGCTTTTCACCCAGATGGCGGCGGTGCCGCCGGTGAGGGTCACGCCGTTGGTGATGGTGATGTCGTAGTCCACGTTCTCGCCGCCGGGGGGATTGGTAAAATTCGGATACTCGCTTACATTGTCCATGTCCATCAAAGACGCATTGATGCCGATGGCGGGAGATCCCGCGCCGGTGTTGATGACGCCGCCGTTGATGACGAGGGTGTTGGTGCCGCTGGCCGTGCCGCTCGATGTCATCACCACGCCAAAGGCTTTTTCGCCGGTGGTGGTGATGTTCACATTGTTCAGGGTCGCCAATGCGCCGACGCCGTTGACCGTCACGCCATTCCCCTCGCTACCGAAGGTCTTGATGCTCACGTTGTTAAGCGTGGCGGCGCTGTTGTTGGCAATCTGGATGCTAGTGCTGTCACCGTGAACGGTGATGGTGCCGCCGGTCGCCGTCATGGTCGAGCCATTTAATACTCTCATCCCCTGGCCGTTGAAGCCTGTGGTTTGAACGTTCACATTTTCCAGCGTCGCCGTTGAACGCTGGTCAATGCTGACACCATAGCTGTTGACTCCGGCTGTTGAAAAACTGCTGTCTTTGATGGTGAGGGTGGCGTTCTCCGTGGCGACGCCGTTGCCCACATAGCTCTCGGTGCTGACGCTCACCCGCTCAAGGTCCAGCGAGCCGCCGTTGGTGGCCACGAAACCGTGCATGCCGCTGCTGCCGCCGGTGACGATGGCAACGTCCCTGACGGTCGCGGAACTGGAGCCGGTCGCATAGACGCCGTAGCGGTTTTGCGCGGTGGTGTTGCCCTCGGCGAGGGAGATGCGCGCGCCGCTGATGGCGCCGGTGGAGGCGTTCTCCAAGTAAATCCCGCCGCCGTTGACGGTGCTGATGGTGCCGCCGCTGACGCTCAGGGTGGCCGCGTTGGCGCCAATTCCGCGAGCGCCCGCGCCCGCGGTCTGGATGACGACGTTGGTGAACGCGCCGGTGGAGGAGGACTCAAGCGACGCGCCACCCGCATCGTTGGCGGAGGTTGAGATGGTGCCGCCGGTCACGGTCAGCATCGAGGTGTTTTGGGCGACCAGGCCATATCCGCCGGCGGTGGTGATGTTCACATTGGCCAGGGTCGCCGTGGAGGTGTTGCCAAGATAGACGGCGTGGGCGCTCGCGCCGAGCGTGCTGATGGTGACGTTTTCCAAGCTGCCCTTGGAGCCGTTGAACAGCCGGAAGCCGTTGCCACTGGCGCCCTCGGTGCTGATGGTGGCGCCGCGCAGGTTAATCGTGCCCGAGCTGTAAGCGTAGGCGCCATACTGCCCCTCGCCGCTGGCGATGGTGGAGCTGAGGGTGATGTTGGAGCCGGTGTAACTGCCGGCGCCGCCCGCGCCGTTCACGGTCAACGCCGGCCGCGCCGTGGAGGTGGCGGAATAAACCGCCGTGCCCGGTTCGACGTAGGCGGTGCCGTTGACGTAGAGTGATTGCTGGGCGCTGAGGCTCAGCGGCGCCGCTGCCATGCCGCTGA
>JAITHY010000162.1 GCA_031279715.1 Verrucomicrobiales bacterium
CTTGGATGATTCGGTCAAAAGCGCCGCGGTTGACCATCAAATCCCTCAACACAGGGAACGCCTTGGAGCGAAACGGCTCAATGGTAATCACGTCGCCGTCCTTGAAGCTGCGCATGTAGGTCTGACAGGAAGCAACGCGATATTCGGGTCCGTGCGGCTCGCCGTTGATGACCAGCGAGCAACAGCCGCAAATGCCCTCGCGGCAATCGTGCTCAAACGCAATCGGTTCATTGCCGCCACGGGTGAGGTCTTCGTTGACCTCATCCAGCATTTCCAAAAAGGACATATTGGGGTTGAGGTTTTTTGCTTCGTATTGCTCGAAACGACCAAGCGGTTGATGCGACGCCTGGCGCCAGACTTTGAGTGTAACGTTCATTTATAACTCCGTGTTGCGAGTTGGACTTCCTCGTATTTCAATGTTTCTTTGTGCAAATCAGGCTCAACGCCGACGCCCTTGAATTCCCACGCGGCGACATAGGCGAATTTGTCATCCTGCCGCAACGCCTCGCCGTCGTCGGTCTGGTATTCGCTGCGAAAGTGTCCGCCGCAGGATTCCTCGCGGTGCAAGGCGTCTTTGCAGACCAATTCCGCCAGTTCGAGAAAGTCCGCCACGCGGCCCGCTTTTTCAAGCGCTTGGTTCAACTCCTCACCCTCGCCGGTAACATCGACATCCTGCCAAAATGCCTCGCGCAATTTCGGAATTTCGCGCAGGGCGTGTTCCAAACCTTCTTTGTCGCGCGCCATGCCGCACTTTTCCCACATCAAATTACCCAGTTCGCGGTGGAAGTCGCTGACAGTGCGCTTGCCCTTGATGGAAAGTAATTTGCTAATGCCCGCCTTGATTTCGTCCACCGCTTTGACGCATTGCTCATGGCCAGCGGCCGGACGTTTTTCCTTTTGCGTGGCGAGGTAGTTGTTGATGGTGTTCGGGATGACAAAGTAGCCGTCGGACAAGCCCTGCATCAGCGCGCTGGCGCCGAGGCGGTTGGCGCCGTGGTCGGAGAAGTTGGCCTCGCCAAGCACAAACAAACCGGGGATGTTGCTCATCAGCGAGTAGTCCACCCACAAGCCGCCCATCGTATAGTGAATGGCGGGGTAGATGCGCATCGGCACTTTGTAAGCGTCCTCGCCGGTGATCTCCTTGTAAATGTCGAACAGGTTGCCGTAACGCTCCTCGACCTTGTGTTTGCCCAAGCGTTGAATCGCCTCGCTAAAGTCGAGATACACGCCGCGCCCGCCGGGGCCGACGCCACGCCCGTCGTCACAAGCCTCTTTCGCCGCCCGTGAGGAAATGTCTCGCGGCGCGAGGTTGCCGAAGCTCGGATACTTGCGCTCCAAGTAATAGTCGCGGTCATCCTCAGCGATATCGTTCGGATGCTTGCCGCAATCTTCCTTGCGCTTCGGCACCCACACGCGACCGTCGTTGCGAAGGGATTCGGACATGAGCGTCAGCTTCGACTGATAATCACCGGAGCGCGGGATGCACGTCGGGTGGATTTGCACGTAACAGGGATTGGCGAAGAAGGCGCCTTTTTTGTACGCGCGCCATGCTGCCGTTGCGTTCGACTGGCGTCCGTAAGTTGACAGGTTCCAACAGTTGCCATAACCGCCCGTGGCGAGAACCACAGCGTCAGCGGTGTGCGATTTGACTTCGCCGCTGACGAGGTCACGGGTGACGATGCCCTTGGCGTGACCGTTGACCACAATCAGGTCCAGCATTTCGTGCCTCGTGAACATTTGCACCGCGCCCAGCCCAATCTGGCGGCTCAACGCTTGGTAAGCGCCGAGCAAAAGCTGCTGCCCCGTCTGCCCGCGCGCGTAAAATGTTCTGGAAACTTGCGCGCCACCGAAGGAGCGGTTGGCCAGCGTTCCGCCGTATTCGCGCGCAAACGGCACGCCCTGCGCGGCGCACTGGTCGATGATGTTAACGCTGACCTCGGCGAGCCGGTGCACGTTCGCCTCTCTCGCGCGGAAATCACCGCCCTTGATGGTGTCGTAAAACAAACGGTACACGCTGTCGCCATCGTTCTGATAATTCTTCGCCGCGTTGATGCCGCCCTGCGCTGCCACGCTGTGCGCGCGCCGCGGACTGTCGTGATAACAGTACGCCTTCACCTTGTAGCCAAGCTCGGCGAGTGTCGCCGCCGCTGACGCTCCCGCAAGACCGGTGCCAACGACAATGATTTCATATTTGCGTTTGTTGGCGGGGTTAACCAATTTGGAGTGTTGCTTATATTCACTCCACTTTTGCGCCAGGGCGCCGCCGGGGACATTACCATTGAGTTCCATACAATTCTCCCTTTAGAAAATTAATTTGAAATAAACCGCCGCCGGCACTGACGCCATGCCGACGAACACCACCACCGCGAACACCACAGCCGCGCCGTCGATAAGGCACGCCGACCGCCGGTTCCGCAAACCGAGCGATTGCATCATGCTTGAAACGCCATGACTCAAATGCCAGCTCAGCAACAGCACCCCGACCACGTAAACCAGCGACACCCACGGATTGGAAAAACCCTCAATCACCATCCGGTACACATCCGGCTTGCTGTCAGCGTCCAAAAGCGCGTCAAATTCGGGATTGGTGAGATGCGCCGTGAAATGCAGGATATGATAGCCCACAAACAGCAAAATCACCAAGCCGCTGACAATCATCGTCCGTGAAGCCAGGCTCGCCGCGTTCCGCTCCTTCTCGTAATCCTTCGGACGGGCGCCGAAACTCTCCACCGTCAGCGCCAGCGCCACAATAACGTGCACCGCGATAATCCCCGCCATCGCCAGCCGGAAACCCCACAGCAACTCCGGCGAAATCTTAAGGAAATGCGCGTACTGGTTCAACGCGTGCCCGCCGAGAAAAATTTGCAAGTTTCCCAACATATGCACCGTGATAAACGCGACAAGCAAGACACCGCTCACGCCCATGAGTAATTTCTTGCCGATTGACGAGGTAACAACTTCAAACAACGCTTTCATAGGAAATTTTCCTCCACGCTAGGGACACTTCGCCGAATGTCAAAAATTTTTTCAGCATTTTTGCGCGCACCGCGTCATTTCCACGCGATGGGCGGAATTTGATTCATTGCCCAATCCGCAGGCCCGCCGTGTTCCCCGCCTCGTCGGTGGCTCGAATGTAGAGCGGTTTGCCTTTCTCGCGCTTGATGCGGTATTCCTCTTGCCGGCTGTCAGTGAGGCCGTCTTTCGGTTGCACCTCGGTGTAATCCTGCGCGTTGGCGGAAACTTGCACGCTGCTGATGAAGCTCAGCGCGTCGGCGACGCGAATTTCCACCCATTCCTCGTCCTGGCTCAGCAACGAAAGCCTCGGCGGTGTGTTGTCGATTTGGAACACCTCGCTGACCTTCCTCACGGTGTGGAATTTGCCTTGCGCATTGTCGGGTTCGTCGCTGGCGGTGACGCGGATATAATAGTTGCCGTCCGCCCACCCGCTGGCGTCCCAACTGAGGATGGATTTGTCCAGTTTCTCCGTCAGCACGTCCCAGTCCTTCTGATGCTCAGCGCGAATTTCGACTTTGTACTGCAAATGGTCGCCATTTGGGTCGGTGGCGCGCCACGCGACAGTGCGCCAGCCGGAGGTGTTGAACAATTGGTATTGCAATTGCGGTATGGGTTGCGCGGCGCCGCCGCCTTTCAAGAGTTGGTCAAGGTTGGCGGTGCGCACGGCGCTGGCGTTGTTCGGCATGGGCATTTCCTTGCTGCCCAGGCCCGGTGCGAGTACAATGGGCAAGCTCAACTCCGGCGGCTGGTTTTGCGGAATGTAGGCAAACTCAACGCGCCAGACTTCGCCCTCGCTGACGGTGAGTTTGAATTGCGTGTAACGCGCGGGCGGGCTGTCAATGTGGCGGTTTTTCAGCCCCGTCCACGGATACCAAGACTGGTCGGGTTTCTCCGTGTTACCGGAACGGGTTTGTACTTTCCATTTGCCGCTGCCGGTGACTTCCAGCGCGCCCCATTGCGCAAACAGTCCGGAGTCAAATACTTTGGATTGATATACGCCTTCGCCGCCACCGGCGCTGAGGGTGAACCCCCTGGCCAAGTTACTGGTGAGCACGATGGTTTGCCCGGCCGCGGTGCCCGTCAGCAGTCGCGTGATGTCCCTCGCCTCGGCTTTGCCCATTAACTCAAGCCGCTCGTCGTTGTTAAAGCGGTACAATTTGCCGCCGCCGGTGCCGATGAGCACGCCGTGCTCCGTCAGCGCCAGCGAGTAGATTGAGCTGTCGGTGCGGGCGACGATTTCGGGGTACAGGTCGCGTTGCAACCTGTACAACGCGGATTTGTCATTCGGCGAGGGTTGGCTCGGCGCACTGACGGCAATTGCCGCGCGCGCTGACAATGCGGCGGCCATGGCCCGCGCGACCTCTGCGCCGCCGTTGGTGCCGCTGACGGTGATGGTGGTTTCCACCCTGGGCGCGGATTTAATGTCACGCTTGCCGGTCGCGGCAGCGTAGATGATGTCACCGCTGACGGTGATGGCGGTGATTTCCGTGTAAGCGGCTTGCAGCAGGACGACGGCTTGGTCCTTGTTCGTGACGCGGTAAAGCAGTCCTTTGCCGGAAGTCCCCGCGAGCAAGTTGCCCACTTTGTCAAAGGCCAGGCAGCGAATGTTTGGCTCATCACTCGCATACCAGACTTCGCCCTTGTCCTTGGCGCTGATTTTGAAGATTTTACCCTTTCCACCGGTGGCGGCGTAAAGATTGCCGTCAGCGTCAAACGCCAAGTCCCAAACATATTCCTCGCCCGTGTTGAAATATTCCTCCGCGTGACCATCAGCGAAACGGTAAATTTTTCCCTTTGGCGACGAGGCGGCAAAAATTTCCCCGTTGGCATTGCGCGCCACCGCGTAAACATCGCTCTGCTCGAACTGCGCCACCGGCGTCGCCTCGCCGTCATGCACGCGGAATACCTCGCCCTTCGGTCCCGTGCCGACGTAAAGGTCACCGTCAGCGGCATCCACCACGCCCGACCAAATGTTCAAATCCTTCAGGTCAAACAACTCCTTCCATCCCGGCCCCGGCTTCAACACGCCCGGAGGAGCGAGCGTCACCGACAGCGGCTCACCCTGCGCAAAGTCGTCAAAGTTGCCAACCGTCACCCGCCGCACCGACACCGCCAGCAACGGCGAGGTCACCGTCAGCGTCATTAAAGCCCATATCGCGATTTTGTTCTTCATAATGTTTTACTCAATTTTGATTCTGTTCTCCACGCTGCCGCTGACCACGCCGGACAAAGCCATTTCCTGCTGGCGCCAGATTTTTTTCACCCGTCCGATTTGCTCCCGCGTCAGCGGGTTGCCCTGGTCAATCTGCGCCACCGACGGCGGCAACTCCGCCTGCCGCTGGTCGGGTCGGTTCACCCCCGTGCCGTAAGTCACCACCTGCATGTATAGCGCGTCGTTGCGAAACTCCGGCGCCAGCGCGCGGATGACCTGCTCCGGCGTCTGCGCGTCAAACCACATCGCACCGTACATTTTCTGCCGCTGCAAATCCGCCCCCGACGCCACGCTGATGGTGACCTCGCCATCCTTCAAATGCCTGTCCAGCCTCACCTTAAACTCCTTCACCGCCAGCTCCCCCAGATCATTCTTCAACCGCGCGATTATCCGCACCTCGCCGCCCGGCTTCACCCGCTCCCTGTCCACGCTAACCGACTCCACACGCCACACGCTGTCCTTCTCATAACTTTGTACCGACAGCTTCACCTTCGCCAAATTCAACTGCCTCGGAAATTGCGCGTACAACTCCAGCACCGGCATCACCACATCAATCAACGCCTGCGACCGCGCCCTGCCCCGCCCACTGTAAATGCCATCCAGCCTCACCGGCGGCAACCCGTCAAAGGCAATCTCCCCCTTCATCCTCAGCGTCGAGTTAAATGAATAATCCTGCCCGCCATCCAGCGCCGAGGCCGCCAGCATGAGCACCAGCGACGGCGCGAGCCGGTAGTCCTTCACCATCCGCCCGCGCAAAGACGGGCGCCGCTCCCCGTTGTGCGTCAACTCAATCTCGTACGCTGCCAGTGACGGCAACTTGCCCAAGTCCCCGGCCACCGCTGACAGTCGATCCTGCCTCAACGTGCCGACCAGCCGGCCCGTGTTGGAAATTTTGTGCGGATACTGGTAACTCGGCAGCGTGGAAATAATCTCCGCTTGCGCAAACGGAAAATCCACCGCGCCCACGCCCAGCAGCGGATGCCCGAATGCCAGCACCGCGTCCCCGTCCACCGCTGTCACCGTCCCCGTGCCCGCCACATCAATGTCACCGCTCATCAACACCACCGCCAGCGGCGCGCCCGGCGCAATCGGCGCGCCCTCGACGCCGCCGGCGTGACCATTGGCGCCACCCGCCACCGGCACCAACAAACCGTCGGACGGAAACAGCGGCTCCAACAATTCCCGCAACCGCTCGTTCCACCCGCTGATGCTCAGCGGCAACGCCAGATAACCACTCATCCCCTGCCCTGACAAACGCGACATCCGTGCCTTGCCCGCCGGCCATGGAAACGGATTAATATCATCGTCAGCGGCCTTGCGTTTGCCCACGTCAAGCATGTCCTCAATCGGCGTGAACCCGCAATGCCCGTCCTTCTCAAACCCGCCCAGCCGCCGCGACAGCGCGCCGACCAGCTTTCCATCTATATACAACGGCGACCCGCTCATCCCGTGCACCGCGCCGGTGAGCCTGGTTTTTTCATCCACCAGCCGCGCAATGATTAAATCCCTCCCCGGCGCCAGCGCGTTTTATTGCACGCCGAGAATCTCCGTCTCCAACTCGACAATCTCCGTCCCCTGCATCACCGTCAGCGTCTTCCCGCGCATACCGGGCCGCAACTCGCTGACCGTCAGCAACGGCGGCAACGCCGCGAAAGTATAACCCGTCAACAAAAAACCAAGCAACATGGAAAGCCAGCGCATCATCAGCGTTCAAACTGCGCCGACTTCCCCGCCCTGTCAACTGAATTACGATTACATCCCGGCAATCACACCAAGCCCGCGAAAAAGCATTTTCAAACACTCTCCTTTGCGTGGATTTTTTCGCATGCTCCGCGCCGAAAAATTTTTGCAACGCCTCGTCGCTGACGATGACAACGTGAGGCAACTCGCGCCGAAAACCGCGTTCAAACAACGCGGACAAATCACCGTGACCCTCAGCGCCTGTTTCCACCGCGTCCACCAAAACACCCAAGCCGCTGGCGATGACTCGCCGCCATGCCTCCTGCCACGCGCTGAGGCCGCAGACGCGCGGC
>JAITHY010000202.1 GCA_031279715.1 Verrucomicrobiales bacterium
TACCAGTCCCAACGCCCGAACCTCGACGGCGCCCGCGCTGAACTCGGCGCCGGCCTCATCTGGCAACTCGACGCCCATAACCAACTCCACCTCGACTACGAAGCCTCCTTCGGAGACAAATACGACAAACCCTGGGGCCTGAGCGCGGGTTATCGTTATCAGTTTTGATGGATTGCCGCCAAACGCGCGAAAAAGAAAATTATTTTTTTCTTTTGGCGTGTTTGGCGGCGTCTCATGGCAGCAAGGCCCGGAGAATTTTGAGGTAGCCTTCCCTGCCCTTTTCCAAGTCGCCGAGCTTGATGAATTCGTCGGCGGTGTGCGCCTGGGCGATGGAGCCGGGGCCGAGGGCAACGGCGGGGATGCCGTGCGCGCCAAAAATCGCGGCATCGCAAAACCACGGGGCGGTGGCGAGGCCGTTGGTATGCGGGCGGATTTTTTGAATTAGCTCATGGTCAGCGGCGGTGTGGAGCGGGTGGTTGTCGCTGTTGACGCTGACGATGGCGGGGATGCGGAGTTTTTTCAAATCGGCGCGGATAAGGGCCAGCACCGCGCTGACGGTGAGGTCGGGCGTATAGCGCAGGTCGGCGTGCATCTCGCAAGTGTCGGGAATGATGTTGTCCTTGGCGCCGCCGCTGATGGTGGTGGCGGCGATGCTGGTGGCGCCGAGTTGCGGGTGAGAAAACTTTGCCAGTTTTTTCATCAATTTTTTTTCCACGTACGCGAGCAGTGGTGTCATGGCGTAAATCGCGTTCTCACCGTCAGCGGGCGTGGAGGCGTGGACGGCCCTGCCCTTGGTTGTGAACGCCAGCCACGCGCAGCCTTTGTGGGCGTGGACGATTTGCCATTGCGTCGGCTCGCCGATGATGGCGAGGTCGTAACGCGGGCATTTTTCCGCCCAGGCGAACGCGCCGTGGTTGTATGCCTCCTCGCTCATCAGGCCGGCGAAGGTGATTTCAAGGCCGCCGTTTTTGAACGCGCCGCTGACGGTGAACTCGCGCAACGCTTGCAACATTGCCGCCATCGGCCCCTTGGTGTCCGACGCGCCGCGACCATGCAATTTTCCGCCGCTGACGGTGGCGACGAACGGGTCAACCGTCATACCCGCCACGCTGACGGTGTCGGTGTGCGGAGCGAGGAGCAGGCGGCGTTTGACGGGAGCTTTCGGTTTGAAAACGCCGATGACATTCGGGCGTCCGGGCCGCACTTCCTGAAGCTCAACGTCAGCGCCTGCCCGCCGCAAAAATTTTCCGACAAACTCCGCGCACGCCCGCTCGCCCGGATTGGCGACGCCCGGATTGCCGTGCGGGTTCACGCTGGGGATGCGCACCAGCTGCCGCAAAAGTTTTGCCGTCGGGGTGAGGTCGCTAATGGTCATACGCTTGCCATAGTTTTGCATAGAGGCCTCCTTTGGCAAGCAATTCGGGGCCGGCGCCGGTTTCGACGACGCGGCCGTCTGCCATCACGTAAATTTGGTCAACGTCATGAATGGTGGCGAGGCGGTGCGTCACAATCAGCGTCGTGGGGCGTTGCATCAAGTGCTTGAGTGTCATCATCAGCGCGGCCTCGGTTGCCAAGTCGAGCGCGCTGGTGGGTTCGTCGAGCAATAAAATCGGGCTGTCGCGGAGGAAAGCGCGGGCGATGGCGATGCGCTGACGCTGACCGCCGCTGAGCCTGACGCCGCGCTCGCCGACCTCGGTATTGTAGCCTTGCGGGAGTTGCCGGATGAAGTCGTGCGCCTGCGCGGCTTGCGCGGCGGCGGTGACTTGCGCCATGGTCGCGCCGGGGCGGCCGTAGGCGATGTTTTCGGCGACGGTGTTGTTCAGCAGCAGCGTGTCCTGGAGCACCATGGAGATTTGGTTGCGGAGCGAGTGTTTGGTGACGGTTTTGATGTTTTGATTGTCGATGAGCACCTGACCGTCAGCGGGGTCGTAGAATCGGGTGAGCAGGGACAGGAGGGTGGTCTTGCCCGCGCCGGTGCCGCCGACGATGGCGACGGTTTGGCCGGGCGTCACTGTCAGCGACAAGTCACGCAGGATGGGGCGCTCCGGCGTGTAGTTGAAAGTCACGTTGCGAAATTCAAGCCTGCCGTCGCTGACGGTGAGTCTGGCGGCGCGGGCAACGTCGCGCACGTCATGCCCGGCGTCGAGCACCTCGAAGACTCGTTGCGCGCCCGCCGCCGCGCCTTCCAGCGACCATGCGGTGTAGCTGAGTTGCTCGAGCGGTTGATAGAGCATTGTCAGGTAGCTGAGAAAGATCCACAGGTCACCAACAGCGAGGCGGGAGGCGGAGACTTCCTGGGCGCCAAAGTAGAGCAGCAGGGCCATGCCGCACGCGGTGACAAAACCGACGGACATCGTGCTGACCACGCTGGTGCGGGTGAGGCGGCGGTTGGCGTTCATGGAGCGGCGGCACTCCTCCTCGAACTTGCTAACTTCATAATCCTCGCGGGCAAACGCGTGGACGACGCGGATGGTGTTCAAGCCCTCGGTGGCGCGAGAGAGGACATCGCTTTCCTCCTGTTTCAAACGGGCGGTCTCGCGGCGGATGCGCGCGGCGAAGGCGCTGATGGTGAGCAACAGGAGCGGGACGATGGTCAGCGAGAGGAGGCTGAGTTTGACATTGACGCTGAACATGACGGCGAACATCACCAGCAGTGTCAGCACGGAACTGACGACGGTGGCGAAACCTTGGTTGAAAAAAGTCTGGATGGCCTGGCTGTCATAGGCGACGCGGTAGATGCTGTCGCCGGTTTTTTTGCTGTCGTGGTAACGGAGCGGCAGGCTTTGCAGGCAGGCGTAAAGTTCCGTCCGCAATCGCAGCAGCGCGCGCAGTCCGATTTCGATGAACCAATAATTGCCGAGCGTATTCAGCACACCCCACGCGACGTAGATGACCAGCAGCGCCGCCACACTCACCAGCAGCGACGCCCCGAAGCCCAACCCGCGGAAATGTTCCGCCTGGCCGCCGAGCACGCTGTCGATGACCAGTTTCACCGGCCACGGTTTCAGCACGTTCAAGCTGATGGACAACGCCAGCAACGTCAGCGACAGCAAAATGCCGCTGGTGAACGGGCGGTAGCAAGCGATGATGCGGCGGTACAAGTTCATGATTGTTTTTTAGCCGCGGCGTCAGCGACGAGGGGAATAAGTTTCGCGTCAACGGCGACAACTTGCACCAATTCGCCAATGCGTCGTCGGATACTCATGCCGCGCACCAGCCAGTATGCCAGCGGGAGGATGGCGGCGATGGGCGCCCAGGGCCAATACGGTTTGCCCAGCCAGATGGCGACGGTCAGCGTCAGGCCCGCCAACACTGACAAGACCAGGATGCTGAAGGTGTTGACCACTAAATTATTGGCGACGCGGGTGAGACGTTTTTCCCCAGGATAATGCTCGGACAAGGTGCGAAGGCGGATGTGCCACCAGCGGCTGGCGAGAATTTCGATGTCCCAGTTGCCCCAGCCGTTGTCGAGGACGTAGCGCCAGCCTTCGCGTTCCAATCGGGCGATGATTTGCTCCAGCAAGATCTCGCGCCCCAGTTTTTTTTCACCCCAGTAGGCGAGTTCGCGGCAGTTCAGGACGCTGACGGCGCCGGCAAGTTTTTCCTCGCGCAAGTTCAACACGGCACGGGGCGCGCGTTTGCCTTCGAGCCATGTGAAGTAGCGCGCCCATGCCCGCACCCACGGCTGCGTCAGCGCGAGGTACAGCAAGAGGAGGCGGGGGCGGATACCGTCGTATTTGCGTTCAATTTGGGCGCGCACCATGTAAGCGACCGCGGCAAGCAGTGTGGCGGCGAACATGATCAGCGGCATCACTCTCAGCGGCGGGATTTGGGTGGAGATGATGAAGATAAACAATGCCAAGCCCATCCAGCGCAGGCTGCCGACGATGGCGTACCAGTACAATTGCGGACGTCGGTAGATGGATTGGAAAAAACCGAGGGCGAAAATACCGTGATAGATAATCGGCTGTTCAAAGAGACCGTCAGCGAGCGGCGCGCCGTAAATGGTGCCGCGCCAGCGGGCGGAGCCGGTTTTGTCAAAGAGGTTGAGGTGCTTGTAGCGCAGCAGGGCTTCCGCCTCGCCGTAGCCTTTTTGCTGGCCGAAATAGGCGCTGATGGTGAACCGGCGATGGTGCCAGACAAGCGCGGCCGGGCTGAAGGCGATGCGGTGGCCGTGTTGCATCAAGCGCCAGCAGAGGTCAACGTCGTCGCCCGCTTTGCGGTAGCGCGCGTCAAAGCCGTTGACAAGGTCAAGCGCCCAACGGTGATAGGCCATGTTGCAGCCGGGGACATGCTCGGCTTCGGTGTCGCTTAACAAAACGTGGCTTGGGGAGCCGGGCGCGGCGGCGACGGTGGCTTGCACCCAGTCCGCCGCCGGGGGGGAGATGTTCGGACCGCCGACCGCGGCGAAACCGCTGCGGAGCAATGTTTGCGTGAGGTGGTAAATCCAGTCGGCATCGGGCATGCAGTCACTGTCAGTGTAGGCGATGATGTCACCGGCAGCGGCGCGGCAGCCGTTGTTGCGGGCGGCGCTGAGTCCTTGATTGTCCTGCACGATGTTTTTGACGCGGGGAAAATCGCGCATGATTTCCCGCGTGTGGTCCTTTGAACCGTCGTCAACCATGACGATTTCAAAATCGGGGTATTGCGTTTGTTGGAGGGCCTCCATGCAGCCGCGCAGGGTTTTTGCCCCGTTATACGAACAGACAATGACGGAGACTTTGGGTGTCACGGTCAGCGGGTATTTGTCGCAGAGACGCTCGCCGGGACGGATGGTTTTGGCGCTGACGGTGAGATAAGATTTTTTCGGGCGGCGGTCACGAGTGACCAAGCCGAACGCCCAGTCGGTGATATCTTGCCCACCGGTGAACCACTCGTCGGTCCACGAGAACAGGGTCGTGCCCGCCAGCCCGCCGCGGAAAACCTCCTCAAAGTGCGCCTCAATGAGGGCGGCTTGCTCATCCTCGCTGTGGCGGATGGTATCCATGCCGAACTCGCCAATGATGAGCGGTTTTTCACCCGCGATATTTTGCAGGCGCGAGAGATAGGCGGCAAATTTGTCCCTGTCGTGCAAATAGACGTTGTAGGAATAAAAATCCACCATCCATGGCGTGAGATATTCGGTGGGCGGGTAGCCCGCGTAGGATGTGAGCGCGTCGGGATCGGCCTCCTTGACAATGGCAATGAGCGTGTTGAGAAATTCCTCAACGCGGCGCGAGCCGTACCAGCGGACGAGGTCGGGGGCCATTTCGTTATCCACGTAAAAACCAAGGACGGCGGGATGGCCGGCATTGGCAGCGGCTGCGAGGCGGGCGTTGCGGCGGATGTTGGCGGCGGTTTTGCGGTCATCCAGGAAAAGTCCGCGCAATGGCCAGGGAATCGTCGTCAGCGCGCGGAGTCCGTATTTCCAGGCGAGGTCGAGGAACCACGTGGGCGGGCTGTGATAGAGCCGGACGGTGTTGAGACCGGCAGCGGCCATCATTTTCAAGTCACGCTCAGCGACATCGGGCGGCGGGAGATGAGAGGCGGCGTGAAACGGGCCATAAGCAACGCCTTGCAAGTAAAACTTGCGGTCGCCGTCAAAGAGGAACTTAGCGCGGGCAGTGATGCGATTGCTCATCCAGAAGGAATAATGTAACGGGTTTTGGGCTGGAGGGCAAGGAGTCCTCGCAACAATAAAAATCGCAATGTTTTGACTTTCGTGTCGCCAATTTTGCGGTAGCATCGCGGCATGGCTGAACTTAAATTGGTGCATCAGGGGAAGGTGCGGGATGTGTACACGCACGGGGAAAATATTTTGCTAATCGCAACGGACCGCATCTCGGCGTTCGATGTGATTTTGCCAAATCCCATTCCCGGCAAGGGCGCGGTGTTGACACAGCTTTCACGATTTTGGTTCGGGCAACTACCGCGGCAAATCCCGTCGCACGCGGTTTCGTTCGAGGTGCCGGAGGGAATCAATCATCCGGAATGGCACAACCGCATCACGGTTTGCAAACGGGCGAGGACGGTGCCGATGGAGTGCATTGTACGCGGATATTTGTCGGGGTCGGGGTGGAGTGACTATCAGCGGACGGGGACGGTGCAAGGCGCCGGGCTGCCCGCCGGGCTGACGGAGAGCGCGCGGCT
>JAITHY010000215.1 GCA_031279715.1 Verrucomicrobiales bacterium
CGTTCAGCCCGCCAAGGAACGCCGTCTCGTTGTCCCCCAGCACCTATTAGCGATGATTGCGGACTTTGATTTGACACCGCATCCCCAGGCGGCGGTTGGTGACGAACCCGCGGATGTGAACGCCAGCGCAGCGCAGCGCCTCGATGTACGGCAGGGTCATTTTTTTTGAGCCGACGCTGTCGAACAACACGTAAACTTTCACCCCGCGCCCGGCGGCGGCGATGAGCGCGTCCTTTAACTGGTTGCCGATTTGGTCGTCGCTGATGATGAAAAATTGCACGAAGACAAAGCGCCGCGCCCCGCTGATGGCGTTGAAAATGGCGGGAAACGTTTGCCCGCCGTTGATGAGCAGCCGCGCCGAGTTGCCGGTGGTGACGGGCAGCCCGCGCAATTTTTCCACCAACAGCGCCACGTCGGCGTATTTCGCCGAAAAAGCGCCGCGCGCGGGGCGCATGGCGGCCTGGGCGTCGGCGAGAATTTTATCCAGTTCGCGGTTGGCGCCGGCGCCCGCGTTGGTGTATCCGGAAAACCGCGACTCCCCGAACACCAGGAACAGCGGAATGGCGATCATCGGCAGGAACAGCAGCGCCAGCCCCCAGCCCACCGCCGCCTGCGGTGTCCGCGCGATGAACAGCGCCTTGGGAATGAGCACCCAGCCGGTGATTTGAATCACCATCAGCAAGAATGTAAAAATCCAGTGACCGGGTATTTCCACCGGCGTTAGCCTAGCCATGGAGCCAGCGGAAGGCACGGAAAAAGCGCGGCGGGGACGGGCGCTGACGGCGCCGCGTATTTGGCGGACAAATTCGCTTTTGCGTGCTAGGTTGGTTTTAATGGGTGTGCGATTGGCGGCGTTGTTCTTGGCGGTGACGGCCAGCGGGTGGGCGCGGGAGGCCGTCACCGTCAGCGGCCCGGCGCTGGATTTGACGCGCTTCCAGCCGACGGACCAGGAGATGTTCGCCGAGGCGGGCGCGTTTATTAAGCAGCGGAATCCGGGGCGGGCGATTATGATTTTGTCGGACTTGCTGCGGTTTTATCCGGAGAGCCGGCATTGTGAGGAAGCGTGGTACCGCGTCGCGGCGTGTTACAAGGACTTGGGGCGGTTTGACGAGGCGGGGCGGACGCTGGATTTGCTGGTGAAAAAATTTCCGCAAGGCGCGTGGTCGGCGTCAGCGGGTTTGCTGCGCGGCGAGATGCTGGCGGCGGATAAAAAATGGGCGGAGGCGCTGCCGTTCCTGCGCAAGGCGGCGCTGACGGTGAGCCTGCCCGACGCCCGGCTGCGCGCCAGTTATCTGATTGCCCTGGCCTGTGACAATCTCTCGCGGCTGGCGGACGCGCGGGACGCGCTGGAATTCCTGGCGGCGCGGGAGAAAAACAATCCGTACCTCGACTACGCGCGGGTGCGGCTGGCGGCGGTGCTGATTGACGCCGCTGACGGTGAGCGCGCGGCGGCGTTGCTGCGGGCGGCGCTGGCCTCGTCAAAGGATGCCAACTTGCGTGCTGAGGCGGGCGTCCGCGCCGGCAATCTCGCGTACAGTCGCGGCGATTACCCGGCGGCGCTGGTTTTTTATAATGCGGCGCGGAGCGGCGGCGCGCCGGAATTTTGGAAAAAACTCGCCAACCTCGGTTTGGCGCAGGCGAATTTCGCGGCAAAAAATTATCCGGCGACGATTCAAGTTTATAATGAAACCAAACCGCATTTTCCCGACAGCATGCGTTCGCAGGTGTTGTTCCTCGTCGCTGAATCGTACCGCTTGACCAAACAAAACGAACCCGCGCTTGACTTGTACAAATTCGTGCTCGACCAGTTCCCTGACGACGCCAACGCCGAGCCAAGCTCATGGGCGCGGATTTTACTGCTGAAAGACGCCGCTGACCGCGAGGCGTTCCTCGCCGAAACCGCGCGGTTCATCGCCAGGTTCCCGAAATCGGCGCGCCTGCCGCTGGCGCAAGTGATGCGCGCCGACGCTTATTACGCCAACGGCGACTACAAAACCGCCGCGCCGATGTACGCGGCCATCCTCGCGCAGCCCGGAAAATTGCCACTCGCTGACGATGCGCTTGCCGGCGTGTATTTCCGCGCGGGGTTCGCGTTTTTCAACGTGAAGGATTACAAAAATGCGACGCTGTGGCTGGCCTCCCACCTTGTCAAATTCAAGGACGACGTCCTGACGCCAAACGTTTTGTGGCTGAAGGGACAGGCGGAGTTGGAATTAAAGGCCGCTGACGATGCGCTGCTGAGCTGGAGCCAGTTGATTGAGCGGCATCCGAAATTTCCGCAACGCGAACTGGTTTTGTGGCAGGCGTCATTGCTGGCGGGCAGCCGGAAGGACTACGCGAAAATGGGCGCGTGGCTGGGCCGGCTGGCGGCGGAGTTTCCGCAAACGCCGCAACTCGCCGAGGCGCGTTACTGGCTGGCGGTTTGCCACGAGTCCGCTGGTGATGACAACGGCGCGCTGGCCCAGTGGATTGCCGCGCGCAACCTCGACGCCAGCCGTTACTACGCCGCGGCGACACAGAGCATCATCCGCCTGTTGCTGAAAAAGCAGGATGTGGCGCAGTTGCGCGCCGAGGTGGAAAAGTACGACCAGTGGCGGTTGAAAAATCCGCAGGGCGCCGCCATCAGCCTCGACGTTTACGAGTGGATCGGCCAGCAGTTGACGGACGGCTTGCGGCCCGCTGACGGTGAGCCGTGGTTGCGGCGGGTGTTGCGCTCAAGCAGGCGCAACGAGCAGCGCCAGCGCGTTCAGTTGCGCCTGGCGATGTTGATGACAAACCTGCAAAATTGGGACGCCGCCGTGCGCGACTGGACGGCGTACCGCGCCAATTTTCCCGACGAGACCAACCGCAGCGCCGTGCTGGAGCCGCTCGCGCAAGCGCACATCGCCACCGGCAACTGGCCGCTCGCGCGCAAGCTGGCCGAGCAAATTTTGCAACAAAATCCGGAGGGTGAGTACAACGCGCGCGGCCGGCTGCTGCTGGGCGACATCGCGCTGGCCAAAAAGGAATGCGAGGACGCGGCGAAGATTTATTCCGCCGTGGCGCTGCTCATCGACCACCCGCAACTGACCCCGCTGGCGCTGACGCGGGCGGAGCAGGCGTGGCGTTTGGCGGGCAACCGTGACAAGGCGGACGAGGCGCTGGCGCGGTTGAAAAAAATTCATCCCGGCGGACGCTAGACAGTGTGGACATGAGATATCAGCCCAAGGCATTAGACAGCGAATTTGGACAAATGCGAGGAAGGAGAAGGAGCGCTTGCAGCAACGGGTGAGTAAACGCTATGAATTGAGTGGAGCACAGTGGCAACGGATTAAAGACTTATTACCCGGCAAAGCCACTGGGCGCAGTCGTTGTGTGGCAAAGTGGGGGCTAAAGATCAGGCGCTGGGGCGCAGCCGAGGAGGACAAACCACCAAGATTCACTTGCCGGCCAACCAATTGGGCGTCCCTTACGTTTCATCCTGACCGGTGGGGAGCGCAATGATTGCACCCACACCTTATTGGCTGGAAAACGAGCCAACGGTCTGATCGCCCGACGCGGTTACGATACTGGCGAGATCAGACAACTGCTGGCGCTGATGTTGTGCAGATTTCTGAGCCTCAAAACAAAATCCGGCTGGCAGTCAACGGAGCGACCCCGCCCGCCTCGCTCGCCGGACTGCCACTGACCTAGTCAACGTCAGCGGTGATTTTGATGTGCGGCAACAATTCGGGGAGGGATTGAATTTCATCCACGATGAGCCGCCGGGCGCGGCCGGGAAAAATCTAAGCCATGAGCAAACCGTGCGTCAGAATTATGCAATTTCAACAAAAAAAGTGAATTTGTATAAATTGACAGTTGTAAAATGGGTCGCCGTCAGCGCGCCGATGTTGCCCGCAACATCAGCGGCTAATTTTTTTTGCAAGGGTTTCCAGCGCGGCGCGGATTTCGCCGAGCAATTTTTCCGCCGTCTGCGCCTTGGTTTTCCACAAATTATCGCCGCCACCCGCCTTGTCGCTGCCGGTCAGCAGCCATTCCATTGAGACGCCAAACAAACGGGAGATTTGATACAACTCCTCGCTGCCAGGCACCCGTCCGCGTTTCCACTGCACCAAGGAAGCCTCGCTGACACTCAGCATCGCGGCCAATTCCCGTTGGGATTTTCCCGACGATTCCATTAAAACCAAAAACCGCTCGGAAAAATTTCTTTACTTGCATTATTTTAATAAAAATAAATATATTCTTTTCATCATGTTGCCAGCCGAACCGAAAAAAGTATATGCAAAAAAGCTGCGCTTCCCCGGCATTTGCGAATTTGCCAAAAGCGCGGGCGTGCACCGTTTGCATGTCTATCATGTTCTGACCGGCGAGCGGCAAAGCCGGCGGCTGACCAAACTGTGGGCTGAGTTTCAGCGCCGGCGGGATGTGGAAAACACAAATTTTTGCGCGGCCTCACGGTGGCGGTGAGGAGAAAAATTATGAACAACAACAGACGAATGAACCGGGGTGTCACACTCGCGCCGCTGACGTTCACAGCGGCAGGCGTGTGTTTGAGCAATCACCTTACGATGGCGGCTGTCAGCGGATCAATTCAGCACCGCCGGTTTTCCATTCACTTGCGAAGGGTCACTGTCAGCGTCATAGTCCACGCCGTCGACGCCAAAGCCGAAGAGTTTTAGAAATTCTTTTTGATAGCCCTCGAAGTCCGTCAGCTCGCGCAAGTTTTCTGTTGTCACTTGTGACCAAAGCTGACCGACAGCGGCTTGCACGTCGTCGCGCATTTCCCAGTCGTCAATGCGAATGCGTCCGCCGTCGTCCAGCGCGGGGCGGTGACCGTCAGCGAGGTGCGTGGCGTAGAGGCGCTGGATTTGCTCGATGCAGCCCTCGTGCAGGCCGCGCTCTTTCATGATTTTGTACAAAATTGAAATGTACAGCGGCACGACCGGAATCGCCGAACTCGCCTGTGTGACCAGCGCCTTGTTGACGGAAATATGCGCGTAGCCGCCGCTGACGCTGAGCCGTTCGTGCAGCAACGCCGCCGCCCGCTCCAAA
>JAITHY010000221.1 GCA_031279715.1 Verrucomicrobiales bacterium
TGACCGTCAGCGCCGCGACCCCGCCCTGCTCCGCTACACCGCCGCCGATGAAATCGAGTTGCGTCTCTTTCCGCTGGAGAGACAACAAACGCGCGAGGTGGCGATTGAATTTTTATATCCGCAAAACGCGCCTGTTTTCATCCAGCTCAACGGCAGCGATATTTTACCGGTCAAACGCGAATCGACTCCGCCGCTGCTCGTCACCAAATTTTCCGCCGACCGCGCGATGTTGCTGCCGAATCCACGGCCTTATTTGAGTTTGATGCCGCCGACTTCGCCAATGCCGACGCGGCAAGGTTACTGGCATTTCATCATCGAGCGCACCGCCGCTGACGCCGACCAAACCGCCGCGCAACTGCTCGAAAAAATCCGCGCGTTCATTGGCGGGCGCGAACTTGACTGCAAAGTTACGCTGGCCAATTACGAAAGCCGGCCGCTGACAATGACGCCGGTACCCGTCGCAAAATTGCCCGAAATTCTCACCGACGCCGCGCTGAAAAAATTTCCCGCGCGCGGCGGATTTTTGCGTGACAAGGCACTGAGGGAGGAACTCTTCGCGCACGAAGCCGCGATGCGGCGCGACGAACCGCGCACATTTCTCAACTATCCGCTGCCGGTCACCGTCAGTGGCAGCGGCGTGTCGGCCGGGCCGGCGCCGGCACTGAGCCGGTCAGCGGTAATAATCGGCGTTGGCGAAAAAATCACCGTGCTGAACAAATACGAGCGCGCTTTCATCCCCGCTGACGGTGAACTGGAATTTTATCATCAATCCGACCCCGACCACCCGCCGCAATTCACGCGCGTCCCATCGGATCAAATTGGCCTCGTCGAAAACCCGGCCTACCAGCTCGGCGCGCAAGTTTTTGCTTTGCAAGATGAGCTTGACCGTCATCCGCAGCGGACGGAACAATTGCTGCCGCTGCTGGTGAAACTCAGCAAACAATCCGGCATCATGGCGCCCGCGACCGCCTACATCGTCGTGGAGAGCGGCGAGCAATGGAAAATTTTATCCGAAAAGGAACGGCAGAAACTCGCCGCCAACCAGTCCTTGGAGCTGGAGGCGGACATCGTGCCCGAGCCGGCAGCATGGTCGCTGTTGGTGATTGGCTTGGGACTCACTGTCAGCGTATCATTATTTGCGCCGCGCAAGGCTTCTTGAAAATTTATGCCCTCCAAAGACCATTTCATTCGCCTCAAGGCGGCGTCCCGCACCGCGGGCTTGATGCACGCCGGGCAGGTGCGCCCGATTTTTTCCCGCCTGGAGCGCTCCAAGCCCAGAAGAGATTTCCAGTTTCCCCCGCACCAACACCGCGAGTTTGAAATTATCTTCATCATTCGCGGTCCCTACTTTTGCCAGCTTAACGGCGAAAGGTTCCGCCTGGCCAAGGACACCGTTTTGGTCGTCGAACCGGGGGATTGGCATGAGGACTTGTGCCGCCCGCCTCTGGATTACGCGGCGTTTATTTGCACGTTGCACAGCCGCGCGGATGGCAAGCATCTCCGCAATTTGCGTTTTTTCAAAAAAGAAACGCCGATGGCGCGAAGGCACACGAATTTTCGCGCCGCGGTTTTTTTACCGCTGTTGTACAAAATCGCCGCCGAGTCAAAAACCAACGACGCCATCGGCGCAAACCTTCAAGACTTGCTCGCGGAAGAATTATTCTGGCGGGCGGTGCGCGCCTTTGATGTAAAATGGCTCGCGCCATGGCTGGTGTCGTCGCGGGGGAGAGACCGGTTCCTCACGCGATTTTTTGACGCCATGGCGGCGCGGGCGCATCGCTCCCTCTCCGTCGCCGAACTGGCGCGCGCCCTCGGCGTCAGCCAGCGCACACTGCACTTGCGTTGCGTAAAGTTGTTGGGCGACTCGCCCGCGCGCCTGTTTCTGCGCTTTAAAATCGAGCAGGCGCGCAAGCTCTTCGTCGAAAATGAAATTTCGGTCAAGGAAGCCAGCCAGCGCTTCGGTTTCTCCAACCCGTATCATTTTTCCAAGGCGTACAAAACCATCACGGGCTTTGCCCCGTCGAGGACGGTGGATTAATCGGCCTCCGCCGCGCGCGTCATGCGTCACTCCTTGAGAATTTCAATGCCACTGACTTGCGGAGTGCCGCTCCTGCCTTTGCCGATGCCGACGGTGATGCGATTATCCTTGCCCGTCTCAATGCCAAAAAATTGTTTGACCAGCGCCACATCCTGCCCCGCTTCCTTGTAAACGTCCAAGTCTTCCAGCACGGTTTTGCCGTTGAGGCTGACGTTGAAGACGCGCTTGCCTTCCTTCGTGTTGGAATCCTGCTCGGCAAAATGCAACCGCACGGTGTATTTGCCGCTTTTTTTCAATTCAAAAACATAATTGTTCTCGCCCCAGCGTACGGTCTGGTAAATCGCCTCCGGAGCGGAGTTGAGCGCGCTCACATCAATCGGACGGGTGATCCAGCCGGGGGTGCCGGAATAACCGGGGTCGCCGGTGAAACCGTCACGCGCAAAACCGCCGGCGCTGAAACGCACCTCATCCTCCGGCACGATTTTCGACAACGGATCGGTGAACGTCAGCCCCGTTTGCGGGTAGCGCGCCACCTGCGTGTTTTCATTGAGCGCAATCTCAACATCAGCGCCGCGCAACGCGCTGACACTGACGTTCCAGCCGTCCACCACAATCAGCGGACGCTCACCCTGCAAGTCCTTCTGTGCCGCCTCAATGGTCAGCGTCTTTTCTTCGCCCGGCGCGAGCGAGACATAGTTGTCGGAATAATACACCGGCAGCACGCGCGCTTTGGACTTGCCGCGCCGCAACTGGAAATGCGCCAGCAGGGCGACTTGTTTCGCCGGATTCCTCACAGTCACGTCGATGAATATTCTGCCATCGGCTGCGCGCAATCTCGGTTGCACGTCGAGATTAATCACCGGCAGCGTGTTCAGCGCGGTGTAATTGTCAGCGGGTTCGCCAACCTTCTTGGGAACCCCGCGCCAGTAGAAATTGTCGGACACCAGCCCGCCGCCCGTGTCACGCAACTCAAGTTTGACAAAATGCACCGCTGACAGTGACTCCGGCCACTCCACCGTGCCGAGGTTGGTCGGCTCACTGGCGGCGGCGTTTACATGATAGTCACGCTGGCAGGGCGAGGCGCCGTCGAGGTTGAAAATTTCAATCCGCGCCTTGCCGGTGAAAGGCGCGGCCAGGTTGTTAATCACTTGCAGCGTGCCGTTGCCGACATCGTTCAACTGAATATGCACCGGCTCGCAAGCCTTCCGCACGGCAAAGAACGAACTGTTCGGCTCCAAATCATAATGATAAATCTGCCACACGAAGCTCGGTTGCGCGGGGTGGCTCATCCACGTCAAAATCCCCTGCACCGGCTTGAACATCAGCCCCTGCCGTCCCTCGTACATCGCGCGGTAGCCCTCGTAGTTGATCAGCTGGCCCTTGCGCACAAAGTCGGCGAGGTTGGCGATTTCACCGTAACGCTTGGTGATGAGCGCCGGATGCTTGCGTCCGCCGCCGGCGGTGAAGTCGTGCTCCGCCCAGTCGTCGTTAATCACATTCCAACTCGACTCCGGCATCATGCCCTGGATGGACTCCAGCGTCGGCACGGAAATGGCGCCAATCTCGGTCTTGAACGTCTCGTTCTTGTTGAAGTTTTTCTGTTCCGCAAAATGGTAATATTCCCAGGGCGTAACCCAACCGTAAGGACCGCCGGAGTTCATCCCGCGCCCGTGACCGGAGTTCGACTGGTACCAGCGCGTGGAATCCAGCGCCAGCAGCACGCCGCGCAGCGCGTCGTCCATGTACTTCGGAGGCATTGCCTCGTTGCGCCCGCACCACAGGGCGATGGACGGATGGTTGCGGAAACGTAACGCCTTGTCATAACAGTTTTTAATGTACATGTCCAAGTCCAGGGGACTCAGATCGTTGAATTGAAAAAACTCGTCCCACACAAGAATGCCGTACTTGTCGCACATTTCGTAAAATGTCTCGCTGGTGCTCATGCCGCCCCAATTGCGAATCATGTTAAAATTGGCCAGCTGATGCAACCGTACCCACGCCTCCATGCGCTCGCGGGGGATGCGCTTCATCGCCTCGTCCATGCCCCAGTTGCCGCCCTTGCAATAAACCCGCACGCCGTTCACGCCCAGCGACAAATTGCCGGAACCGGAAATTTCCGTTCCGGGAATATCATAAGTAATCTCGCGAATGCCGAAGGGCACGTCCTGGCGGTCGCTGACCGTGCCGTTGGACTCGAACGTCAGCCTCAGCGTGTACATGTTCTGCTCACCGTAGCCGTTTGGCCACCACAACTTGGGATTGGCCATGCGGAGCTGTTTGAATTTCCTGGGCGTGAACTCCATCGTCTGCGAAAGGCGCGGCGGCAGTTTCACCGCCTGCTCAAACGTGACGTCATCCACAGCGCCCTTCAACACGCCCTCCTGCCACGTATCGGTCACGTTTTGCACAGTGACGCTGACGCTGAGATCCGCCGAATCGGTCCTCGGCAGCGGCAGATCGGTGGTGACATGGGGATTTTTAACCACCACGGGACCCGTCGCGGAGAGAAAAACCTTCTGCCAAATGCCGATGTTCCGGTCACGAATGCCGGGCATCCAATCCCAGCCCAGCGAGCACGCGAAAGTCGGCCCGTCCAACCGCCCGATTCCACCGATAGGCCCGTTGCCCGCGCCTAGGGTGTGCTCCGCCGGCACACCGGGATGATACGGCGGCGTGATTTTCACAGCGACAGCGGCGTCCTGACCCGCCTCGACCAGCGCGGTGATGTCGAACACCCCGCGAATGAACGCGCCCTTGATGTCGCCGACGTTTCTGCCGTTCACCCACACGCTGGCGATGTAATTAATGCCGTCAAAATTCAGCCAAATCTTTTTGCCCTTGTACGCGGCGGGCACGCTGACAGTGCCGCGGTACCACCACTCCGTCCGGCACAGCGACTCCGGAATTCGGTCGGGACGGTTGTTCTCGCCGTACAACGGCTCCGGATACACGCTGTTGTTGACCAGCGTGGTCAACACCGTGCCGGGCACCGTCGCCTTGTGCCAATCTTTCGCCGTGAACTTGACCGTGGAAATTTCCTCGCCGGCATGGGCAACCCTCGGCACCTCCCGCAACTGCCAGTTTACAATCTCCTGCCCGCCAGCCTTGAGCGTCAACAACAGCGCCGCCATCCAATAAACAATGTGTTTCATAAGCCCTTGATCGTAAATAAACGCCTGCAACGGCACCATGCCTGAATAGGCAAAAGCATATCTTTTTCGGCAATGGGAGGCCGCGTTTTCCCGCGTCAAAATGTGTGCACGAATAATCCCGACCGCAGTTTCGGCTCGAACCAGGTGCTCTTCGGCGGCATGATTTGGCCGGCGTCGGCGATGTCCATCAATTGCCGCACGGTCACCGGAAACATTGAAAATGCCACCGCTGCCGCGCCGCTGTCCACGCGCTTCACCAACTCCTCCGTGCCGCGAATGCCGCCGACAAAGTCAACGCGCTGGCTGGTGCGCGGGTCATCAATGCCGAGCACGGGGGCGAGCAGTTTTTCCTGCAGCACGCTCACGTCAAGACGCGACACGGGATCACTGCCAGCGGCGGGCGCCCAGCCCAGGCCGAACCATTTTCCGCCAAGATACATGCTCACATGCGCGGGCGCTGCTGGTGAGGACGCGGCGTTTTCGCTGACGGTGAAACGCTGTCTGACCTCGTCGAGGAAGGCGCTGACAGTGAGGCCGTTCAGGTCGGCGACGACGCGGTTGTAAGGAAGCACTTGCAGTTGCGATGCGGGGAAAATCGTGGCAAGGAACCAGTTGTAATCCTCGCTGCCGGTGTGCCCGCGGTTGGCGGCGCGCCGTTCACGCCCGACGCGCGCGGCGCTGGCGCTGCGATGGTGACCGTCAGCGACATAGCCGAACGGCACCCTGGCGAAGGCGTTGACGAAGGCGTCACTGTCAGCGACGCGCCAAACCGTGTGTTGAATCCCGTCCGGCGCGATGAAATCATACAACGGCGCGCCGCTGACCGTGGCGTTGACCAGGGCGTCAATTTCCGGCGAGTCCTTGTAAGTCAAAAACACCGGCTCCGGATTTGCGCTCAACTCGTGCGTGATGCGTGTGCGGTCATCCTCCTTGTCCTTGCGCGTCTTCTCGTGCTTCTTGATGAGGTTGTTGTTGTAATCGTCCGTGTGAAACACCGCCGTGACGCCGGTTTGCTCGTGTCCGCCCATGCGCAAGCGGTACAAGAAAATCACCGGCTCAGTCTCGCGCCGCAGGATGCCGCCGGCTTGAAACGCCTTGAAATTCCCCGCCGCCTTCGCGTACACCGCCCCGGAGTGCGGGTCAATGTCAGCGGGCAAATCAATTTCCGGGCGGATGACGTGCAGCAAACTCAGCGGGTTGCCCTCGGCAAGTTTCGCCGCCTCCGCGCTGTTGATGACATCATACGGCACGCACGCCACCTTCGCGGCCTGTTCGGGTTGGGGGCGCAGCCCCTGAAAAGCACGGATACGCATAGGGGCGCAAGCTTAGGACGCAAAGCGCGAAAGGCAAAGCGCAATTATTTGTTTTCTTCCACGCGCGGCGGATGGGCGCAAACCTCGTGATTGCCGGCGTGCAGTTGCTCGTAAAACCAATCCAGGTGCGGCACGTCCTCCGGCGGCACTTTCTTGCGCGCGGCTTCCCACAATTTTTGCGCGGCGGGCGTGCCGGCCATGCCCATCAAGTGAACCATCACGTATAATTGCCCCTCGTAAGCGATGGTCGCCCGCTTGTCGCGTTTGGTGATTTTTTGGTACTCCTCCAGGGATTCGCCGTAGCGCCCCTGCTCCGCCAGCCAAGCCGCCAGCTTGTACATCGGCGGCGCGGCG
>JAITHY010000247.1 GCA_031279715.1 Verrucomicrobiales bacterium
AAACTCCGCCATGTCCCCTCCCCAACGTCAGCGGGCACGGCGAACTGACGCTCATGCGTGGTTTTCGACAAACCCCGCCCGCTGTTTGGGCAATGCACCGCTGACCATCAGCGAATTGACGTTGACATTCACGCGGGCGCGAACCGCCACCACCGCCCGCTGACAATGACACAGTAATTATAACCCCCTGGTTTTTAACACTGATTTTTAACAAGTTGTTTGTCGATAAATTATTAAATTATAACCTGTCCCTTAATTTTTATCTGTGTCTATCCGCGCCAATCTGTGGTTAAATCCCCCGCTTCATGCTTAATCTTTCCAATGTCAGCAAAGCTTTCACCGGGCGCGTGCTGTTCGAGGACGTGACGCTGACAGTCAACCGCGGCGACCATGTCGCGCTTGTCGGCCCGAACGGGGCGGGGAAGTCCACGCTGTTCTCCATCATTTTGCGCAAACAAGCCGCTGACACCGGCGTCATCACACTCGAACGCGGGGCGACAGTCGGCTATTTGCCGCAGGAAACCGCCGCTGTCGGTGACGAGACAGTGCTCGAAATTGCCACCGGCGGCGCGGGGCGCGCTGACAGTGACCCTTCTCTCGCGCCGCGCGCAAAGCGCATCCTCAGCGGACTGGCATTCCGTGAGGGCGATTTCGAGCGGCGCGCGCTAACGCTCAGCGGCGGCTGGGTCATGCGCGCCCATCTTGCGCGGCTGCTGGTCAGCGCGCCGGATTTGCTGATGCTCGACGAGCCGACCAACCATCGTGATTTGGAATCGCTGGTGTGGTTCCAAAATTATTTGAAAAATTACGCCGGCGCGCTGATGATGATTTCGCATGACCGCGCGTTTTTAAACAAACTGACTGACAGCGTGCTGGAAATCCGCCACCAACGCGTCAACCGTTATCGCGGCAATTACGACGATTATCTCCGGCAGCGCGCTGACCGCGAGGCGCGGCATCTCGCCGCGTTCACAAACCAGCAGCGCGAAATCGCCGCGCTGCAACGCTTCGCCGACCGCTTCCGCGCCAAGGCCAGCAAAGCCTCGCAAGCCCAGAGCAAATTGAAACAAATTGAGCGCATGGAAAAAATCGCCGCGCCGGAGGCTGCTGACCGTCACATCAAAATCAAATTCCCCCAACCGCCGCGCGGCGGGCGGCGCGGCGTGACGCTCAGCGGCATCCATTTTTCCTACGGCACGCTGACGGTGTACCGCGGCATTGACTTCGAGGCGGAGCGCGGGCAGCGTATCGTGCTGGTGGGGCCGAACGGCGCGGGCAAGTCCACGCTGCTGAAACTGCTCGCCGGTGTGCTGTCACCATCAGCGGGCGGGCGGTCGCTGGGGCACAACGTCAGCGCGGGATATTATTCTCAAAATCGCGTGGAAATGCTCGATCTGAAACGCACAGTTTTGGAAGAGGCCTCGGACTTGAATCCTCCCCTTCCGGAACTGACCGTCCGCACGGTGCTCGGCTCGTTTCTGTTCTCCGGCGACGATGTGTTCAAGCGCGTCGGCGTGCTGAGCGGCGGCGAAAAATCACGCCTGGCGCTGGTCAAATTATTGTTAAATCCTCCGATCTTGCTGCTGATGGACGAGCCGACACCGCACCTCGACATGGCGAGCTTTGACGCGCTGATTGGCGCGCTGACACAATACGACGGAACGCTGATTTTCATCAGTCACGACGTGTATTTCATCCGCGCGCTGGCCAAGACGGTGCTGAACATCAGCGCCGGACAACTCACACACTACGCCGGCGACTACGATTATTATTTGTCAAAAACACGCGCTGACGATGAGCGCGCCGCGCTGGTGGCCGGGGAAAAAATATCCAACTTGCAACCCGCTGACGCCCAGCCCGCCGCTGACAATGACGCGGAGAAAAAAGTTTCGATTTTCAAAACGCGCGAGCAAAAAAAACAAGAGGCGCGGGAACGCGAGGAGCGGGCGAAGTTGAGGCGCGCCGCCGCCGCTGATGTTCAGCGCGTCGAGGAGGAAATTTTGCAACTTGAGGCGCGGCAAAAAGAATTGCTCGCCGAGTTGCAAAACCCCGTGACATTTGACCATCAGCGGCACCTTGAATACGAGGCGCTGACGCTCAACTTGGAGGAGGCGAACGAGCGCTGGCTGTCAGCCCTGGCGAGGTCGGAAGAATTGGCTTAACATTTTAAAACATGATTTCTTTCACCGCTGATGGTGACATCCCGACGTCGCGGCGGGTGGTGGCGTGAAAGACTTGGGCGTCAGCGGGGAGTTGTTGCCAGAATTTTTGCCGGCGGCCGGCGTCGAGGTCGGTCAAGGCGTCGTCAATCAACAACAGCGGCCAGGCGCCGGTGTCTTCGTGGATGAGGCGGGATTCCAAAATCCGCAACGCCAGCGCCGCGCTTTTAATCTGCCCCTCGGATCCAAAATCGCGCAGGGATTTTTCAAACAGCTGAAGCTCCCAATCGTCGCGGTGCGGACCGAGCAACGCCACGCCGCGTTCACGCTCCTGCCGCCAAAGGTCGCCGCGGGACAGGTCGAGGTAGCGCGGGATTTTCGGGGCGTGGGTGATGGTCAGCGTCTCGGCGTTGCCCGCGAGGCCGCGGTAGAATTGTTGCAGCAACGGCGCGGCGGCGGCGGTGAATCCGGCGCGCTGACGGTGAACTTCGCGGCTGAGGCCGGCGAGTTGTTCCGTCAGCGCCGACCACAGGGTCTGGTCTGGGCGCTCCTGGCGCAGCAGGGCGTTTTTTTGTTTCAACAACAGTTGCGCGCGCTGGATAATGGCGAGGTAGCCGCTGATGGTGACGGCGAGCAGGCCGTCCGTCCATTGGCGGCGGGCCTGGGCGCCGCCGGTGATAATTTGGCGGTCGCTATTTTGAAAGATGACGGCGGGCGCTTTGCCCCAGAACTCGCGGAAGCTGAGATTTTCCATTTGGTCAACCGCGAGCCGGCGTTCATCCCCAGCCCATTCGATTTTGAGTTTTTGAAACGGTCTTCCGGAAAAATGTCCGGCGATGCCAAACTCCGTCGCGCTCCAGTGGATGAGTTCGCGTGTTTGATGGGTACGGAATGATTTGCAGCGGGAGAGCACGTGGATGGCCTCAAGCACCGAGGTTTTGCCGCGCCCGTTCGCGCCGAGGAGCAGGTTGAAACGGGCAAATCCGTCCAATTTCAAATCGGTGTGGCAGCGGAAATTGCACATGTGCAGTTGCGTGAGCATCAGTGCCGCCGAGCATAACAGGCTCACCGTCAGCGGCAAGCTTCCGGTGATAAGGCTTGAACTTCGGCGGGACATCGTTAGCGTGGTTGCGCATCCATGGAAAAAATCATTGATATTGCGCTGCATATTGACAAGTATCTCGGCTCGCTGGCGGAGGAGTACGGGGTGTGGATTTACGCGATTTTGTTTCTCATTGTGTTTTGCGAGACGGGGCTGGTGGTCACGCCGTTTCTGCCGGGGGACTCAATGTTGTTCGCGGTCGGCGCACTGTCAGCGGCTGGGGTGTTGAATATTTGGGTGGCGGTGCCGCTGTTTATCATCGCGTCGTCGCTGGGCGACAACACGAATTATTGGATTGGGCGGTGGATTGGGCCGCGCGCGTTTCATTTTCCGAAGTCGCTGATATTCAATCCGGAATATTTGAAAAAAGCGCATAATTTTTATGAAAAATACGGCGCGCGGATGATGGCATTCAGTCGTTTTGTGCCGATTATCCGCACCTTTGCGCCGTTTGCCGCCGGGGTGGCGGTGATGCGCTACCGAAAATTTCTGGCGTTTGACAGCGTTGGCGCGTTGTGCTGGGGCAGCTCAATCACCTTGCTGGGGTTTTGGTTTGGCAACCATGAGCTGGCCCGCAAAAATTTCTCGCTGGTGATCATCGGCATTATTGTCATTTCGTTGCTGCCGATTGCGATTGAGGCGCTGCGGGTGAGGTTGGCGGAACGGCGCGGGTGATTTTTTAATGCAAAGGGCGCAAAGTTTTTTCTTTGCGCTCCTTGCGAGAACCTTTGCGAACTTTGCGCTAAAAAGTTTTCAAAACTGATAGCGATATCCCGCGTTGAGACCCCAGGGTTTGGTGAACTTGTCGCCGAAGCTCGCCTCGTAGTCGAGGCTGAGGTGATGGGCGGCGTTGAGTTTCCAAATGAGGCCGG
>JAITHY010000045.1 GCA_031279715.1 Verrucomicrobiales bacterium
GGCAATGCCCGCCAGCCAGTCGTGCTCGCGGCACACTTGCGCGAGATTTTCCGGCAGACTGATTTTTAGCTCTGGCAACGCCACCAGCGCGTCAGCGGCAAGCGCGGACAAGCTCGCGCACAATTCCGGTGCGCCGCCGCTGACGCCGAGGAACATCACGGCGTCACTGACAGCGGGCGCGTCGTCGTTGGTGGACACGGAAAAATCCAGATACACCCGCGCGTAACGGCGCAGCGCGTCGCCGAGCGGGGTGAGCGTCAGCGCGTCATAACACCGCGCCTCCCACTCGTAGGCCACCTTGAACTGGCGGTCGAGCATGTAGGCGCGGTTGAACTCGTTGGCCGCCCGGGCAAATTCTCCCTCGTCGTAAAGTTTGAGGCCGCGATAAAACGGTTGCAACGCCTCGACGCTGACGCTCGGCAAATACGGTTGCGCGGCGCGCTCCGGCACTCCCAGCAGCGGGAACAGCCACGGCTGGATTTTGTTGATGAGCGCGGGGCCATCGAAGGTGAACATTTGCGCGGCGACGAGGTGACTGTCAGCGGTGTTGACAAGGCGCAACTCGCAATACTGACCGTCAGCGGGCGCGAGTTGCAGCAAATAATCCGCGCCGAGCAACGCCGCGGCTGGCGCAACATCGCGCAACCCGCGCTCCGCCTCGTTGCGCTCAATCACAAGCTCCTGCGTCAGCGCGCGGTCGAGCACCGTGAACCCGCTGACCGTCACCGCGTCGCGCAAACGGGCGGCGAGAATGAAGGTTTGGTCGTCCGCCAATTTGCCCGTTGGCTCAACGACCGCAATCCGCGCCGCGCGCGCGGCGGATTTTTTCGCGGCGGCAGTGACCAATAATTTTTGCGCCGCCGCTGACAGTCGCGCCGCGTCACCGGCGGTCGCCGCTGCCGCCTCGGACGAACCGGCAAGTCGGCCGTCAGCGGCGTTCACCAACTCCACCAGCCACCGCCCGTTGTTCATTTCCCGAAAATGCAAATAAAACGCAATCCCCGCCAGCGGCGGCAGTTGCCGCTGACCGTCACCGCGCAACGCCAGTTCCTCCCGCTCCCGCAGCACCCGCCCGTATTCCGCCCGCTCGACGATTTGCAACTCCGCCAGCTTGCCCAACTCCGCCGTCAGCACGCTTTGCCATGATTCCGCATTGGAGCCGCTGACACTCAACGCGACGCGCGGCGGCTGACCGTCGGCGGCAACCGCGCCAACGCTGAGCAACAGCGGGATGATTAAAGCATGGAACGCCACTCTCCATGCGCTGAAAAGTTTTGCCAAAATATTCATGCCTTATTTCACAATCTGCGGAATCATTCTGTCTAACAACTTCGCCGCCGCGTTTTCCAGAGCTTGCTTGGCGGCGACGCTTTCGGCGAGGTCAGTGGCAGCGGCGGTTTCGCGTTCGGTGAACAGCAGTTTGCCCGTCGCGCGGTCAACCACGGTGATTTCCACGCGGGCGCGGCAGGCGACGAGGTTGCCGCGCCGCATCCCCAGTTCGCTGAACGCCTCGCCGCTGACGGTCACGTCCGCGCGGCGCGCCGGTTGCTCGCCGGCGCTCACCACGTCGAAGCCCAGTACTTGCAGGGTGCGGATGAACTCGGTTTGCACGGCGGGGTCGGGGACGCTGCGGTTGAGATGGTGTTCGCCGATGCTGACGCTGATGGTCGGCAACGTTTTTCCGGCAAGCAGTTTTTTCAACTGGTCGAGCCGCGCGGCGGGGTCGGCGGGGGTGATGGTCAGCGTGGCGGCTTGTTTGGCGATGGTCGCGGCGATTTTGTTGGCGAGGTCGGCGGCGGCCTGGTCAAGGTCAGCGGCGGTTTTGGCGACGGCGGTTTCGCCGTACACACGCGAGGTTTCCGCGCTGATGATTTTGGCGACGAGCCACAGTTTTCCGCCGCTGTCGAACAGGCGTCCGGTGACGAGCACTTTCGCGCCAAGCAACGCGCCGAGTTTGGCGGCGCTGTCAGTGGTGACGGTGCTGGTCATGCCGATTTCCTGCTCGCCGAGGATTTTGTCAATCTCCTGCCGCTCGACGAGGATGAGGTCCGGCGCCGCTGACAGTGAGGCGTTGAGCAGGGCGGCAACTTCGGCGCCGCGTTTGCCAAGCTGGGCGTCAGCGGCTTGGAAGTCGAACACGGCGACGGTCAGCGGTTCGTTGGCGCGGGTGAGCGTCAGCGCGGCGGCTGATAACAACAAGGCTAGGATTTGTTTTTTCATAATAATTTAATTTTCATCAACGGTGCCTCGGCTGAGGTGTTCGTTGATTAGGTTAAAGAAAATTTCCCGGCTGCGCGGATTGGTTTCGAGGTCGTTGAGGATGGGCAGCGTGACTTTGGTGAATGCGCCGCCGCTGGCGGTTAGTATGGTTCTGATGCTCGGTATGTCGTTGGAATCGCTGACAAACACAATGACACTGGCGCGGTCACCGTCAGCGAGCGGCAGCTTATTGATGCCGCCAACGGTGGTTTTGATGAATGTCAGCGCGTCGGGCGCAACGCGGTTGTCGGGAGCGTATTCGATGCCACGTGTGTTGAAATACAGCGCTATGGCGGGGTTGCCCCCGCCGACAATCACCATGCGTTTGATTTTGCCATTTTTCAATTTTTCATTGATAAAATGACCGGTGGATTTCCGGTTTTCAATCGGATAAATGGTGAGCGGCAGCGTTTGATTATCATTTATTTTTGAGGAATTGCCGACGGACAAAAAGGCGGCGGTGAGTTTGTTGACAGCTGGCAACACCACGCTGACGCTGAAGCTAACGCCGTTGTCTTCAGGCGCCACGCTGACGGTCAGCGGCAACGGCATGGCGACGCTGTTGCCGCGTTGAAAGAGCCTGACATGGCCGTTGGTCAGCGGCAGCGACGGCGAGACTAGGCGCAGTTTCAATGTTTCACCGCTGGTGGCGGCGAGGCCGGGCGCGGGGATGATTTGCCGTTCCGCGTCCAGCACGTTGACGTTCACGGCGTGTACGCTGACGGTCAGCGCGAGGAATAAAATTAACAAGTAAGTTTTCATAATTTGGCAATCAACGGTTGGGCTTGGATGTTGTATCCGAGCAGCTTGCCGGGATTCTCGTGGCTCCAGAAAAATTGGTCGCCGCTGACGATGACCCGCCCGCCGCCGGTCAACAAAGTTTCCAGCGAAACTTCTTTGCCGTCCAGTTGCAAGCGAACAACGCGGCCGCTGAAGCTCAGCACGCGGATGAGTTCGCCACCGCGCCGGAGGCTGAGCAACAGCGGCTGGCTGGCGGTCAGCGACGGGTCGGCGCGCTCGGCGAGGACGATGCGGGTGTCGCCGTCGCGCTCAATGACGGCGGTGAGTTGGTTGGGAAACAGTTGCGAAAGTTGCGCGATAATTTTGCCGTCATCGCCAGCGGGCCGCGGTCTGGTCAGCAACGCCAGCGCGACGCCGGCGCTGACAATCAGCGCGGCTTTGAGAAAAAATCTGAAATTTGAAATTTGGAAATGATTTGGAATTTGGTTTCTGAACGCCACCAGCGCGTGATATTTGGCGCGTTCCTGACGGTCAGCGTTGCACGGCGGCACGGTCAGTTTCCCCAACGCGGTTTTTAATTCACGGTCATTCAGAGTGCTCCTTTGCTTGTTGCAGCCGCTGTTTGAGTTGCCGCTTGGCGCGGAAAATCCGCCACGAGACGGTGGCTGTGGCGCAACCGAGGATTTTTGCCGCCTCGGCGTGGTTGAAGTTTTCGTAATACACCAGCGTCAGCGCACGCCGCCAGTCGTCAGGCAGGCCGCTGACGGCGCGGTGCAGCGGCGTGAAGTGGTGCCACTGTCAGCGGGCGCGGCTTGCTGTTCCTCGACGCCGTCGGTCAGCGGCAGCGTGAGGTCGGCGCGGACTTGCTGTTTGCGGCAATGGCTGCGGTGGCGGTTGGCGGCGATTTGGTAGAGCCAGTTTTTGAACGACACCTCGCGCCGGAAACCGCCGATGGCGCGGGCGGCGCTGACGAAGGTCTCCTGCGCGAGGTCGTCGGCATCGTGATCGCTGAGCGTCAGTCGGTAGGCAAAGGCGTGTATCATCGGGTAATACCGGTTAAACAGCGCCGAGAAAGCGTCCGCGCAGCCGCTGATGGCGGCCCCAACCAGTTGCGGTTCGTCGCGCGTTTCCCCGTTGTCGTTCATTCGTTGCACCCATTATGACGCAAGGCGGCGGAAAACCTTTGAAGTTTTTTGAAAAAATCTCGCGCCAAAACAGCAAAACCGCCAAGTTTCTTAAACAAAAAAATCTTGGCGGCTTTGCGCGAACCCAAAGAATTATTTGACCTTGATAATCAGATCGTCGTTGGTGATGCGGAAGCCGGCCAAATGCCGGCTGGCTAGTTTTTCCACGGCGCTGTGTTGATCAAAGGCATGGGCGGTCAGGCCGTCGAGCGCTTTGCCGATGAGCGGGATGATGAGTTCCCTGGCCTGGCCGAGCTTTGCGGAGTCAAGACCGGCGATGCTGATTTGCGACAAGGCGGGTTCCTTGAGCACGACGGATTTTTTTGCGTCATTGTAACCGAGGCCGGATTCCACGGTCAGCGAGCCTTCCCTGGCCGCAAGGCCGAGCGGGGCGCTGACACGGACTTTCAGGTGGATGACAATTTTGCCGCGCCCGCCGTCGAACTCGACATTGGGGTCGGCAAGCTTGACGCTGAGGATGCCGTTTTTTTCCAACGGAAATTGTTTTGTAATTTCCTGAATAACCATCGACTTGGGGACGGGGATTTCCCAAGTTCTGCCGCAAGACCACAGGATTGCCGCGAAAGCCGCGCCGAAGAGCAACGCAAAGGTTCTGTTCATACGGTCAAACTGTAGCGCCTGCCAGCCGGAAGTAAAGCCCGGCGCCTGTTGAATAAATAGCTTGTTATGCGGGATGATTTCACTTATATAAAAAACCATGGCTATTCGGGTGTGTTTGATGTTGCTGCTGGCATTGACGCGGGTTTTTTCGCTTTGCGCGCAAGACGCTGATTATGACATTGTCGTGTTTAAAGACGGGGTTGAGCCGCCGGAATTCGCCAAGGAAAAACAATTGAAGTGCCGGGTGCTGGACAACCAAAACACGAACGAAGTCACGGTGGATATTTCCCTGTACCAGGGAATTCAAACCATCCGGAAAATCGACCGTTCGCTAATCGCTGACATCACGCTCATTGACCAGGCCAAGGTGTCGTATCACAAAATCAAAGACCGGATTGCATTGCCAGCCAATTCCGCCTCTGTCGAATACTACGACAGAATAATCCATGATGTCATTCAACCGCTGCTCAAGCAGTATCCCGACCATGAAATAGCCCGGACGCTGACCGTCACCGCGCGGGAATTGGAGCGGGAAAAAAAGCTGGTGCAACTGGGCTGGGTCCGGCGCAACGAGGTGTGGTATTCGCCGGATGAAAACAAAACTTACGCCGGCCAGCAAGAACTCGCGCAATTTCTTGTCGAGTTGAGGGAGATTCAATCGGAAGTATTGCAAGGGTCGACAAAACCCTTGATTGGGCTGGCCGACCGGCTCAACCGGTTTAAAAATAATTTATACTATCCTTATCTTTTGGAGGGAGTGCAAGTGATTGCCCGGCCCGCCAAGTTAACCATGCCGCCGGATTTGTCGCTCTTGACCAAACAAAACGGACAGAGATTGCTGGAACTTTCCAACCAATTCCAAAAAGCCAGCGCCAGGTTTGAGGAAATCAGGGAACAACAGCTTTGCGGACTGGAGTTGTTCGTGCCTTTGCTGGACGCCTGGATTACCGTAAGCAAAGGCTGGCCGGAATTGGAGGGGCTGCGGGAACAGGTGGACCTTGGCCTGGAGGCGGTGTTGAATAATCTATGGTTGTCCGCCTTGCAAGGGGAAAAAATGGATGGGGTTTACAATCGTGTCACCGGCCAGTTGCGGCTCCTGTCGGAAACCGGCACGCTGACGGTGGCCAAAGGGCAGCTCATCCGTTCCGAGATGGAGAGCATCACCAGTTTTAAAAATCAATTGTTTCAGTTTCGAAGCCAGGAAATGTTTGGAAAAATCGCTGAATTAAACCCGCCGGAGCGCGTGTCCTCCTTCGCCCCGGCGCTGGAGTTATTCCACTCCCTGATTGACGAGGCCAAAACCAAGATGGCCAACTCCGACCAACTGCTGGTCGCCAGCCAACTGGCGTATCAGTCACAAGACTGGAACCAGGCCATGGAACAAATCGCGGAGGCGCGCAAACTCTGGCCCCACAACCCCAAAATACAGGTGTTTTACAACCAACTGGTCGGGGATTTTTCCAAC
>JAITHY010000070.1 GCA_031279715.1 Verrucomicrobiales bacterium
GCGTTCAACTCCGGAACGTGAACACTAATCACGTTGCCCGACTCCACCATCAGCGGGCGGTTGGTCAGCGTATGCGCGCACAACGGATTGAGTAGAATGGCATTCGCCGTCGGACTGATGATGACGCCGCCCGCTGACAGTGAATACGCCGTGGATCCCGTCGGCGTGGCGATAATCAGCCCGTCGCACAAATAATCCGTCAAATACTCGCCGCTGACCCTGACCTCCAGCCGCACGATGTGCGAATGGTCGCGCCGCGCCACCACGCCCTCGTTCAGCGCCCAGCCGCGATACAAAATTTTTTCCCCGCGCACCACGCTGACGGTGAGCGCCATGCGTTTCACAATCTCATATTCGCCATTCAACACACGCGGCACCGCCCGCGCCACATCCTCCCCCGGCAGCGAAGTCAAAAATCCCAGCTTCCCCGCGTTAATCCCCAACAGCGGAATGTTCGACCCTTGCGTTCGCCGCGCCGCGCGCAACAGCGTCCCGTCCCCGCCGACCACAATGAGCAAATCCGCCTTGAGTTTTTTCAAATCCCCCAAGTGCCCGCCGACCGTGCCCTCCGCAACAGCGTACTCCTGTTCCAGCCAGTCCGCCCTCACTCCGCGCCGTTGCAAAATCCGGCGCAACTCCGCGGCGACATCGGCAGCGTCGCCCTTGTCCTTGCTAACCAGCACCGTGACCCGTGAGATTTTTTTGCGCGCCATTGGAAAACTGTACCCGAACAGATGCCAATAGACAAGCGCGCCCATAATTTTAAGGTTACATTCGGCAAAAAGAGGCTAAATTTATGGTCATGGTTAGCTTGGTTCTTGTTTCTCACAGCCGTCCGTTGGCAGAGGCGGCGCTGACGTTGGTGCGGGCGATGACGGGAGGGGAGGTGCCCATTGCGGTGGCGGCGGGGACGGGGGAAAACCGCGCGGAGTTGGGGACGGATGCGGTGGAGATTTCCCAGGCGATTCAATCGGTCGCTGATGGTGACGGGGTGGTGGTTTTGATGGACATGGGCAGCGCGGTGTTGAGCACGGAGATGGCGCTGGATTTTTTGGATGAGCCGACGAGAGCGAAGGTGCGTTTGTGCGCGGCGCCGTTTGTGGAAGGGGCGGTGGCGGGGGGTGTTGCCGCGAAGATTGGCGGCTCGCCGGCCGAGGTGCTGCATGAGGCGGCGCTGGCATTGACGCAAAAATCGGAACATCTCGCGCCGCTGACGGTCTGCGAACCGCAGGCGGTCACGGTCAGTGCGGGGACATTGGATCAGATGAAATCCGCGCGGGTGACGGTGCCGAATCCGGCTGGGTTGCACGCGCGTCCGGTGGCGCGGTTGATTCAGGAAGCCGCGAAGTTTCAGAGTAAAATTCAAATTCGCAATGTGACCAATGGCAAAGGCGCGGTGTCGATTCGCAGCATGACGGGGATTGTGGCGTTGGAAACGTTACGGGGGCATGAGATAGAGTTGCTGGCGGAGGGCGCTGACGCTGACGCGGCGTTGGAAAGTTTGCGGGCGGCGATTGTCAGCGGGCTGGGCGATGAATTGCAATCAACGAAGAAGGCTGACGATGACAGAGCGGCGGCATCAGTGTCAGCGGAGGAAGGAAAACCAATCGGCGTGTGCAAGGGCGTGGTAATCGGGTCGGTGTATTATCCGCAGGCGGTGACGTTTGAGCTGCCGACGGCGCGGGCAGTCAACGCTGACCATGAGCTTGGATTGTTGCAAGCCGCGTTGGAGAAAACGCTGGCGCTGCTGCGGGCGCAGGCGGAGGAGGTCGGGCGCAGCATGGGACGCGAGCACGGGGAGATTTTTGACGCGCAATCACTGGTGTTGAGCGATCCGGCGCTGATGGAACAGGCGGGGCGTTACATCCGGCGAGATCGGCGGCAGGCGGCGCCTGCCTGGTGGCTGACGGTGGAGGAAGCTATCAAAACGTACCAGAGCCTCGGCGACACGAATTTACGGCAACGGGCGGAGGATTTGAAGGACGTGGCGCGGCTGGTGCTGGCGCAACTCGGCGTCAGCGTGCCGGATGAGCTGACGATTCCAAAGTCGGGCATCATGGTCGTGAACGAATTGACGCCCGGGCAGGCGGCAGTGCTGGACAAGGACAAGGTGCTGGGGGTGATTTGTCTGGAGGACGGGCGGACTTCGCACGCATCGATTTTACTGCGGTCGCGGGGAATTCCGGCGATTGTGCAGGCGCGGCATTTCACCCCGTCACTGTCAGCGTTGGCGTTGCCTGCGGTGCTGGCGATGGACGGGGACACGGGGGAGCTTTGGTTGAATCCGAACATGAAGGAGTTGAAAAAAATTCACGAGCGGCAGCTGCGCTGGACGGAGCAGGTGGCGCTGGAGAGGCGTGACAGCGCGCGCCCGGCGGTGACGCTGGACGGGCGGGGTTTTTCGATTTGCGCGAATGTCGGCAACGTGGAGGACGCGGAGTCCGCCGCCGAAAACGGCGCGGACGGCATCGGATTGCTGCGGACGGAGTTTATGTTCCTGAATCGCGACACGGCGCCAAGCGAGGAGGAGCAGGTCGGGGCGTTGCGGGCGATTTTGCAGCCGATGGCGGGGAAGCCGGCGATTATCCGCACGCTGGACGCCGGCGGTGACAAGGAGTTGCCGTATTTGCACATGCCGCGCGAGGCAAACCCGTACCTGGGCGTGCGGGCGATTCGGTTGTGTTTGCGAAACCGCGCGCTGTTCCAGCAGCAGTTGCGGGCGATTCTGCGGGTTGGCGCGGAATTTGACGTGCGGGTGATGTTTCCGATGATTGCGGCATTGCAGGAGTTGCAGGCGGCGAAGGCGGAACTGACGCGGGCGCACGAGTCATTGTCAGCGGGCGGCACGCCGCACAAGTGGCCGCTGCCGACGGGGATGATGGTGGAGGTGCCGGCGGCGGCGATTGTGTCACATTATTTTGTTCCGGAGGTGGATTTTGTAAGCATCGGCACGAACGATCTGACGCAGTACACACTCGCCGCTGACCGTGGAAATCCGCAGTTGCAAGAGTTGTTGAGCAAGGAGTTGAATCCGGCGGTGCTCGCGCAGATTAACCGCGTGGTGTTGTCGTGCCAGGGAAAAATCCCCGTGTCGGTATGCGGCGAGGCGGCGTCAAATCCGGAATCAGCGGCGGTGTTTTTGGGGCTGGGCGTGAGCGAACTCAGCATGGGCGGGCGGAGCATTCCGGCGATGAAGCATTGGGTGCGCGGGCGCTCACTGTCAGTGATGGAGGCGGAGGCGCGGAAGCTGATGCAGTCACGATTGCCGTATATGGGGCGCTGACGGTGAATGATGATTATGACAAAATTATATGAATTATTACGACACAAGTTTGTTTGGTGGGCGCTGTTTGTCCTCTGGTTGATGGCCATATTTTATGCGTCGTCACTGACGGATCAGGAGACGCGGCCATACATTCCGACTTTCGCGTTGCACAAGCTGGCACACTTTGTCGCGTACGGTTCCGGCGGGGTGATTTTGGCGCTGAGCCTGAGGTTTAGCACGCGATGGGGGTGGGGAAAAATCGCCATCGTCAGCATCGCGGTGGTGTCGGTGTACGGGGCGACGGATGAGTTTCATCAAACTTTCACGCCGGGACGGGGGCCGGCGGCGCGGGATTGGGCGATTGACACAGTCAGCGGGGCGGCATGGGTGGGGATGTTGGTGGCGCTCAAAGGGCGGCTGAAACGGTGGATTGGCGTCGTGCTTAATTCCGATATACGGTGAAAATGCCGAGGTTGCCGCTGACGCGGAAGACGGCGGGATCTTGTTGCTTGTTGTCGCGCGCGCTGACGATGGCAAATTCAATGTACTGGTTTAATTCCGCATCGGACAAAGCCTGGCCGCCGGGAGTGAAAACCAGCAGGCGGGTGAGATTTCGCCCGCTGACGGTGACACTGGCTTTGGCGAGGGCGTTGATGTTCACGGGGTCAATGTCAGGGTCGGGCAGGCTGGCGGGTTTGAATTCGCCGCTGGTCTTGAGAATGGTGCGCGCGAAGGAACGCGGCGCGGTAATGAGTCGCAGACGGCCAGCGGGGAGCGTGATGGGAAGTGACCAGTCAATGTTCGCGCCATTGTCAGCGGCAAAGGCAGTGATCCACAGCGTATCGCCGACATTGCCCAGCGCCACGCCGACGTAAACGTTCTTGGCGACAGCCTCCTGCCTCGCGTTGTCCAAAATGCCGCCGAGGATGGCGGCGCTGTTGGTGACGGTTGGGCCGCCGCCCATGCGCGCAGACGGTATGGCGATGGCGGCCAGCGCCCCCATAATGGCGATGACCGTCAGCAACTCCACCAGCGTAAACGCTTTCCTCATGGCTCAAATTTTCCGGATGACCGACAGCGGCTCGAAACTCGTCAGCGCGCGCTGCCAGAAAAAGCGGGCGGACGGGGTGGACTTGGGCGGCAGCTTGCCGTGGTAGGCGACGGTGCTTATTTCGCCGGCATTGCGCGGGCGGGCGGAGGCGGAGCGTTTGAGCAGCACGCGGTAGAGAATGGCGAAGTTGCCCTTCAGCGGACGGTCAAACAAATCAATCACGCAGGCGTGCGTGACACGATGTCCGGTTTCCTCCAAAATCTCGCGCTTCAACGCACCGAGCAGCGACTCCTTGCGCTTTACTTTTCCGCCAGGCAACGCCCACAATTGCTTGCCGTAAGCCTGCCTGACCATCAGCACCTGTCCGTACGGGTCCTCAATCCACGCCATGACGGAGGCGGCTTTGTTAAAGCTTCTGAGCGGCGGGCGGCGTTTGGCGGGACGTTGAATTTTTCCGGCTGGCATGGCAAAACATTACCGCATTCGCGCGGTTGCACAACGCGGAAATTCATTTAACCTAACCCCATGCAACGCGACACCAAACAACGCGACGCCATCCGGCAAGTCTTCCACACCCACGACGCGCCACTGCTGCCCGGTGAAGTCTTGCGCCTCGCGCAGCGCGCCGTGCCCTCGCTGAGCCTGGCGACGGTGTACCGCACCCTCAGCGCCTTCGCGCGGGAAAATCTCCTGCGCGTGGTGGCGCTGCCAGCGGAGCCGCCGCGTTACGAAAAGGCGGACAAGCATCACCACCACCACTTCGTCTGCCGTCAGTGTCAGCGGGTGTACGAGGTTCACGCCTGCGCCGGTGATGTCCAGCGAATGGTGCCGGACGGCTTTCAAATGGACGCGCATGAGATTACGCTGTACGGGGTGTGCGCCGATTGCGCCTTGCCTTGACAGTTATTCGTGGTTAAATTCCCCAGCGTGATACTAGAGCTGTTTTTCAAAGGAGGTCCCATCATGTGGTTCATCCTCGTGCTGTCCATCGTCACCGTCAGCGTGATCCTGGAACGCGGCGTATTCCTGTGGACGCAAGCGGCGCGGCGCGACCCCGCCATGGTGCGGCGCATCTTCAGCCTCGTCGAAAAAGGCGACCCCGCCGCCGCCATCAGCGCAGGAGAAAATTCCGGCGACTTGGTGGCGCAAGTACTCGTCGAGGGATTGAAGCACCGCGACACCTCACTGACGGAGGCAATGCTCGAAGCCGCCAGCGCTGAGCTTGACCGCAACAACCGCGGCTTGGTCGTGCTGGACACCGCTGTCACCATGGGACCCCTGCTCGGCTTGCTCGGCACGGTGATTGGGATGATTCGCGCGTTCGGCGTGGTGGGTGCCGGCGACCTCGCTGGCAATCAACTCGCCATCACCGGCGGCGTCTCTGAATGCCTCATCGCCGTCTGTTTCGGGCTGAGCGTTGCCATCATCGCCATCGTGCCACTCAACTGGCTCAGTTCGCGCCTTGAAAAAATCCGCCGCCAACTGGAGTCCGCCATGACGCGGCTGGAGCTGTTGCTGAGGAAGGAATGATATGGCACGACTCCCCGTCCCATGGGCGCGCACCCGACCGCGCTTGGAAATCATTCCGTTCATTGACGTGATGTTTTTCCTGCTTGCCACATTTATGATGGTGTCGCTGTCAATGATCCACAACGCCGGCATCGAGGTGAAGTTGCCGGCGCTGGGCACGGCGAAAAATTTGGAGCAACAGCCGGAGGAACTGATCATCACCATTGACCGCGCAGGGCAAATCTACGCACACCGCGAGCCGCTGACACTGACGCAACTCAAATCACGGTTAACAGACTGGCGGGTCATCGTGCCGGAGGGCCGACTAATCTTGCAAGGCGACTACGGTTGCGACTTCGGCAAAGTCGCCGAGGTGATGGATGCGGCCCGCGCGATGGAGATTGAACGCCTCGTTATTCGCACGGAAAAACCGGAGGCCGCCAAACCATGACGCTGACCGTCAACGAAATCTTCCACAGCATTCAAGGTGAAAGCACCTTCGCGGGACTGCCATGCGTATTCGTACGGCTGACGGGATGCGACCTGCGCTGCGCGTGGTGTGACACAGCCTACGCTTACCACGAGGGCAATTCGCTGACCATCAGCGAAATCCTTGCCGCCGTCGCTCAATACAACTGCCCGCTGGTCGAAATCACCGGCGGTGAACCGCTCTTGCAACCCGCCGCTCTGCCGCTGATGGTGAGCCTGCTGGAACAAGGTTATCAAGTATTACTCGAAACCGGCGGGCACCGCGACATCGCCGCGGTTGACCCGCGAGTCGCCCGCATCGTCGATTTAAAATGCCCCGCCAGCGGCATGAGCGGACGCAACCGCTGGGAAAACTTCGCGTGCCTCAC